>PMUE01000342.1 GCA_003167055.1 Vulcanimicrobiota bacterium
CGTTGACGGCCTTGAAGTGGTCGATGTCGACCATGAAAAAGTGTAGTGCAGCGTCGGTCAGCGACTCGCGCGCCGAATCGAACCGCGCGTCCTCGTAACGCCGCAGTGCAACAGTCACATCGGACTCGATGTGTTGCGTAAGGTAGCGGCGATTTCGCAAACCCGTCAGCGGATCGGTGAGGCTCATCTCGACGAGCTTGGCGTTTGCTAACTCAAGCTCGTGCGTGCGGTCGCGAACGACCCCTTCGAGCTCACGCTGCCGCCGGCGCAAGAGAGCCGTGCGCATTGCATGCGCAGCGAGAAGGGCGGCGATCACTAATGCGGCGATCAGCCCACGAAACCAGAGCGTCTCATACCAAGCCGGCAGCGCGTCCACGCCAAGTTGCAACGTGCGCACGCTCCAGGCACCAATCTTATTCGTGTTGCGAACGCGTAGCGTATAGCTGCCGGGTGGGAGATTCGTATACGTTGCGATGCGATGTGCTGCATCGGCGGGTATCCAATCGCGGTCGAAGCCCTCGAGGCGAAACGCATAGCGGAGGGCTTGCGGCGCCGTGTAATCGAGCGCCGCGAACTCGACGCTGATGTCGCGCGCGGCGCTGGGCAAATCGACGCCGGCGTTGGCACGATTGACGCTCCACGCAGGGACATGTCGCCGGCCGAGTTCGAGTGCCGTGACGATGAGCGGTGGAGCATCCGACAGCGGCGCCGGATTCGCTCCGCCGGCGATCACCGTGACGCCCCGCAGGCCGCCAAAGAACACCGTGTCGTCGGTTGCATGGGCAACCGCACCGACGGCATACTGTTCGATCGACACCCCGTCGGCGGCGCCTAACAGACGCACGCTTTGGTCCTTTGAGTCAATCAGCGCGACGCCGTTACCGGGATTATCCAGGCTCGCCCACACGCGATCGCGCGCGTCGGCGGCAAGTCCGTCGACACTTTCCGGAAGCCCCTCGCTGCGGCCGACGTGACGAACCACGAACCGGCCATCAGAGTCCGCAAGCACCATTGATGGAATGCCGTACGTTCCGATCCAGATGCGACCGCTTTGGTCTTGGGCGATCGATTCTACGAATCCAGGCTCGAGCACGCTGCCNNTCCTGAAGCAACGCGGTCACAAAACTGTTGGATAACCCGCTCGCTGCGTCGTGTTGGTAGACGGAAACCTTGCCGCTGCGTTTGTCCTGGGCTACGAGCCCCGTTTGCGTGCCGACCCACAAGGTTTGTGGCGTATCGAGGATCGCCATGACCCAGGAGGCTCTCGCTTCGGGTGGCCCCGCTGGACAGGCGATAGAAACTCGCAATCGGCACAACCCTTGTTGCGTTCCGATCCATAACGTATCATTCGCGCCCGAAGACAACGCCGTCGGAGTCTTCGGAACTCGGAACGTTCGGACGCGCCCGTGCTCTGGATCGAGCTCAACCAAACTGTCGTCGAGGCCACCGACCCAGAGGCGACTGCCTCCGGTAGCAATCGCGCGCGCCTGCGTGTTATTCAAACCCGTCTCGGGCCGATCGGCGGGCAGCGTATAGATCCCATGCGCAAGCGGATCGTGCATGAAGAGACCGCCGTTATACCCCGCAATCCAAATCGAGCCCGCCCGATCGCGTAGCCACTGCCACACCACATCAGCACCGAGCTCACCGGGCCCATTCTGATTCCCGGCGATGCGGCCGACACGGAGCGTAGCGGTATCGACGACGGAAACGCCGCCCTGACTCGATCCGATCCAGATCGTTCCCGGTCTAGGCTCGGTAATGGCGCGCTCTAAGCCGCCGATGATGCTCGGGGCCCCGCGCGTCGATCGAAGCATTACGTCGACGCGCCGATTGCGACCGATAACGAACACACTGTCGAACGCTCCAGCCCACAAACGGCCCGATCCATCTTCATAGAGACTCCAAATGGATTGCCGCGCGCGCCAAGCACTGAATCCGGAAGTAATGAAAGGACGAATCGCCGTGCTGCCGGCTGCGCGATAAAAGAGCCCGCGATCCGTGCCGATCCAGAGTGCACCGTCGCGATCGGCGAGCAGACTTCGCACCACGGGCTGTGCGCCTGTTCCAACGAGGTCGACGCGTTCGAATGCGCCGGTTCGCGGATCGACGCTGTCGAGGCCGCCGTCTCCGCCGACCCACAAGCGAAAGTCGCACTCGGCCAGCGCCCAAATGGTCGCACTTCGCGGGCCGGTTCGTCCGCGCGCATCGGTGCGCCACGCTTGAAAGTTCTCTGAAGCAAAGTCGAATCGCATGAGGCCGCTCGACGCCGTGCCGAGCCAGAGTCCTCCTCGCGGATCGATTAGCATCTTCACGATGTCCGGGGCCGTCTGTTCGTTGCGATCTTTGACTTTCGGCACGTAGCTTCGGAACTGGTAGCCGTCGTAGGACGCGAGACCACCGGCGGTGCCGACCCACAATAATCCTGTCGCGTCTTGCGCGAGCGCTTGAATAACGGGGTTCGCNNCCGCAAGTTCGCCCGTGTCGATCCGCACGAACACCGGGTTCGCAAGGTTCGCCCACGCCGATTCCGGCGTCGGCGCGCGGGCGCCAATACATAGTGCAACGCTCAAAAGGGCGCAACAGCGAATGACCTGTAGATTGGCCACGTTGCGCCTACGTCGTTGCAGCTTCGAGATTGCGCGGCGTCGCGGCGACCATCGTGGCGACGGCAAACGCGCCGATAACGAACGCAAAGCCCATGATCGCCGCGAATAATCCCGTGTGGTTGGCGACGATCCCGACGGTCAATGCCGGAACGCTGAAGCCNNACGCCGAGCAGCAGCGCCCACACGCCGGCACCGAGCGCGAGCATCGCTGCGAAGATTGCACGGCGATTGCTCAAGCGGCTGCCGATCGCTGCAGCGAGCAGCGTTCCGCTCTGAACCAAAACGATGACGCCCGATCCGATCACCAGATTGTGCACGCCGAGTGCGCCCTCCAAGAACGACGGCACGAGCGAGGCAAAAAGCGAGATCACCGACCAGCCGATGAAGGATTGTACCGACGCGATCAGGACCGGGCGTCGAATGGATGGCTGAATCGACGGAAGCCCGCGGTGACCTGCCGCGTGCGTGTGTGCTGTCGACGGCACGGTCTGCACGATGAACGCGA
>PMUE01000317.1 GCA_003167055.1 Vulcanimicrobiota bacterium
GTGATCATGTCGGCGTAGGTCAGCAGCCAGCGCATCATGCCGGCCGTCTCGAGCTTCTCCTCGGACTTCTTGCGCGGCCGGTTTGATTCGGCCGCGCGGGCGGCGCTCTTGATCGGTTGTGCCATCAGTGGTTACGTAGAGCCCCTTATGCCGACGAAGCAGAGTAGCCGGCTTCGCCCTGAATCGCGCCACCTTCTTCGACGGCGCTCTCGCGCTCGCGCGGATCGATGAAGGCCAGCAGCTTCTCTTCCAACAGCCGCGGATTGTCACCAGCCTGAATCGCGAGGATCCCTTCGATCATGATCTCGCGCATCAGGAGGAGCTGACCGTTACGCTCTTTGATCTTCGTCGCGATCGGCAGCCACAGCAAATTCGCGAACATGATGCCGAAGAACGTCGCCACGAACGCTTCCGCCGTCGCGGTGCCGATCGTTCCGGCAACGTTGGTGCTGTTGCTCATTTCGGAGAGACCCTTGAGCATGCCGATGAGCCCGAGCACCGTGCCGATGATGCCGAGGGTCGGCGAGTAGCCGCCCAAATTCATGAACACTTGTTCGGATTTGGCACCGTGCTCTTGCGTGCTGCTGACTTCGGTCTCCAACACTTTGCGAATGATCTCGGTGTCGCGACCGTCGATCACCAGTTGGATACCCTTGCGCATGAAATCGTCGTCGAGTGCGGCGGCCTCGTTTTCGAGTGCCAGCAAGCCTTCGCGGCGCGCCTTTTCGGCAAACGACACCAACGTTGAGATGACGTCGCGCTCGTGATAGTCGACGGTGACGAACGCCGTTTTGAACCCGCCGAAGAACCCGCGAAGGAACGTGCGCAGCGGGAAGGACGTCAGCGTCGCACCCAGCGTCCCGCCGATGATCAGCATGAATGCGTCCCATCGGCCGAAGATCACGTGGGGGTCGGTGCCACCCACGTAGCCGGCCAGGAAGATGGCTCCAAAGCCTAAGAATAGGCCTACAACAGTTGCTATATCCAAGGTTCCGCTCTCCGCAGGGGTAGCCCAGCGCCTTTACCGGGTATCGGCTGGGCGAATCCCAATATCAAGTGGCCGCTTCGTGCGGCTAGGGCCCGCTTGTTCGTTTAAGCCGGGCCGTGAATTCGCCTCTTGAAGTCAACGATCTTCTGCTGGATCTCGAGCATCCGGTCGCGGACCACCAGACGGTTGCCGGAGGTCAGCGTGACCACCGTGTCGGGCGTTTCTTCGAGCTGTTCGATAAGGTCGCTATTGACCATCACGGGATGGCCGTTGAGCCGGGTCAGTGCAATCATGCAGATCTCCTAGGCGGGACGTATTGGGGGCGGCGAGTGTGCTGGCCTCGCCGTCCCCAACTGTCCCTCGTACTACCGTGACTTTAGCCGGCAAAGCTTTAGCTTTGCCCGGATAAAGTCTGCTAGTTCTCGCTAGCCTGGAGGTGCGTGATGGTGATGAGGTTTTGGTCCGCCGTCTGGATGCCGCGTGAGTTGGCCTCAAAGGCGCGCTGGGCGACGATGAGGTTGGTGAACTCGTTGGCAAGGTTCACGTTGGACTCTTCGAGCGATCCGGCTACGATCGAACCGTAGCGCCCGTTGTTGGCTGTCCCAAGCTGCGCCAGACCCGACGCGGCGGTCTGTGCGAACTGGTTACCACCGATCCGCTCGAGGCCGTCCTCGTTTTGGAAGGTGGCGATGGCCAGCTGGGCCAGCGCCTTGGTCTGGCCGTTGGTAAACGATCCGGTGATCGTTCCGTCGTCACCGACCGTGATGTTCGACAACGTGCCGGCCGAGTAGCCGTTCTGACTGACCACCGTGGCCTGTGAACTACTATTGAGGCTGGTGTTGTCGAAGAAGCCCAACGCAATCGCGCCCGGTGTGGCGGTATTGGTGGGCGCTTGAGCAGCGTTACCGGCGCTCGGACCCCACTGCAGGATGTTGAGCTGGTTGCCCTGGTTGAGGGTGGCAACCTGTCCGGCGTCGTGGAAGTAGCCGGCTGCGTTAGCATCGATTGAATCACCGGCTCCGACGGATTCGATCGAGGACGTGTTGATGTACTGTCCGTTTTGATCGAAGTACGCGTAACCGACGACGCCTGACGACGACGTTCCGGTTGATGCCGCGGTCACGGTGACGCCGTTGTAGGTTCCGCCCTTGGTGATGTCCTGGAAGGTCGTGCCGTCGGTGAAGCTGACGCTGACTTGCCACTCCGTTGCCGGCGTCACCGCCGTCCCGGCTGCGTTCTCCACCGTTTGTGGCAGCCCGTTGGTAGCAGCGGTCAACGCGACCGTTGCGACGCTGCCTGCCGCCGGTTCCGGAGTCTCGGTCGTGAACGTCGCACCATCGAACGTTACCGTTTGGCCGGCCGTTGCCGTCGTCGAGTTGGGCGGGACTTCGTTGTCGGCGATGGTGTAGCCCAGGCCGACACCGTTGGACGTGATCGTTACCGTCGTCGTCTGGTTGCCCGTGACCGGGTACGTCGCGTTGCCGGTTAGCACGCCGGCCGCGTTGGTCGTGGTTGCTAACGCGTGGAATGCGTTGGGCGCGATCGGCGTGTAGGTGATCGTCGCTTCGTGTGAGCCGCCCAGCGAATCGTAGAGCGTCGTCGAGACGGTAACGGCCGCGCCCGGATTAGCCGACGCGCCGACCGCCTGTTGGAATGCCTGCGACCAGTTGGTTTGATCGAGATTGCCGCCCAAGGAAACGTCGAAGACGTCGTCATTGGTGGCCGGGCCGGTCTTCACGCCTTGACCGGTTGCCGTCGCTTCTTCTTGCAAGCCGACCGGAATCGTGATTGCACCGGGCGTCCCGTTGGGCGTTACGACGCCGGCGCTGTTGGCCATGTAGCCCATGACCGCGTTACCATTTGCCGGATCGTAGAACAGCCCGTTCGAGTTGAGTGAAAACGCGCCGTCGCGTGTGTAGGTCGGTGATCCCGAACCGCTAGCGTTGTTTTCAATGAAGAATCCATCGCCGTTGAGCGCGAGATCGGTGTTGATGCCGGTCGTTTCCAGACCGCCTTGGCCGAATTCGGTGTCAATGGTGTTGACCTTGACGCCGAGCCCTTGATCTTCAGGATTGACGCCGCCGCTGGTCGTGGTGGGACCCGACGGTGAGCCGATCTGCTGATAAAACTGATCGGCAAAGGTCATCCGTTGGGCTTTGAAGCCCACGGTCGCCGTATTGGCGATGTTGTTGGAGATCATGTCGATCCAGCTCTGGTATGCATCCAGGCCGGAGATCCCCGTATAGAGTGAATCGAAAGCCATACTTGACCTCTATTACGGATCCGCGATGCTTCAGTTGATCCACATCGCGGCCGGAGCTCCGCAAGCGGTCCGCTCCAGTTGTTGTGTTATATAATTGCGGCCGAGTCGATGTTGGTGAAGACGTTTTCTTTCATCGAATCGGAATCGACCGCGGTAATGACGGTACGGTTCTTGATGCTCACGACCATAGCGACGTCGCGCACGATAAAGAGCGAGTTTTTCGCTCCCTTCGCCGCGGCTTTGTCGGCCATCGCGTTCATCTTCGTCACGTCATCCGACGTGAGGCTGATGTTGCGCGATTGCAAACGTTGCATCGCGTGAGCCGAGAACTTGAGCTGTTCGGACGACGAGGGTGACGTCGACGGTTGCTGTTGCGTGACGTTCTCGAAGACCGAACGGAAACTCGGCGACGAGGTCGGTGGAATCTCGACGGGTTGACCGACCGGACGCGCCGCCGGACCGGGGATGATCCCCGGCTGTGGGACGCGGCTGATGTCGTTCGGATCCACGCTGTTATTGCCCCGAACTATTCGAGCCGGTTACTGTTGACGCGCTTCCGATGCCAACGATTTGGCTGGTCGAGAACAGCAACGGATTGCCGCTGCTATCCGAGATGGTTTGACCGGACGCGTTGGTCATGGTGAAGTACGGCGTGCCGTTTTGCACGTCGATCGACGAGACGATGCCGGTGACCGTCGAGGAATTCGAACTTCCGCTCGTGCTCGTATTGACCGTCGCCGCCTGGCCGATGAGCGAAGCAGCCTGTAACACGCTGAAATTGCTTTGAAACGAAGCAAAGTCTTGCGTCAATTGCTGCTGATACTGCAACTCAGACATCTGGGCGAGCTGGGTTACCGATTCGGTCGCGTCTTGCGGCTGCGTCGGATCTTGATTTTGCAATTCCGTCGTCAGCAGTCGCAAGAACGAGTTCGGACCCAGATCGTTGTCCGTCGTTGTTGCCGAGTTATTGGCACCGGCGTTGACCGTAGTCGTTCCGACGCCTGTTGTGGGTTCCATGTGTCCTCCTACGCGAGGGAGTTGAATAGCTCGAGATTCGAACCGCCTAAGAGCGACGGTCCCAGGCTCGAAGCTTCGGTGGTTTCGGCCGTGGTGTTACCGCTCAGTTCATGAACGACGTACCGCCGTCCGAAACCGGCGGTGCGATCCTTGCTTTGGTCTTGGCCCGCATCACCGCCCGAAACGTCGACCGAAAAACCCGAGAGGGTCAGTCCGGCTTCGCTGAGCGAGCGCGCGAGTTCCTGATGGTTGGCAACGAGCGCACTGCGAACGTCGGCGCTCTGTGCGACGACGGTGGCATTGACTTGGTTTCCGGTTACGCTCAAACGCATCGTCACTTGACCTAGGTTCTCCGGCTGCAGCTGCAGACGAATCTCCGAGGTCCCTTGCGCGACGGTGCGCATGCTCATTCCCCTGACCATTTGCTCGATGACCGCGTTGGCGTCGACCGTTGAGCTGCTGCCGCTCGATTGCAGTGCATTCTGCACTTGCGAACTGAGGGAGGCAGCGGGCGCAATCACACTCGCTACAGTGCCCGCGGGCGACTGCTGCGTGAGGTCTTGGCCGAACGTGTGTCCCGAGTTGGTGCTGGTTGAGGTATTGCCCGAGGATGAACTCGCGCCGACCATACCGCCGTCGGCCTCACCGAGAAGCGCAGCGAATCGTGCTGCGAGCATCGATGGGCTAAGCGAGGTGGTTGCGCTGGGCACGAGCGCCGAGGCACCGGTGCTTGTATCGTCCGAAGACGGGGCTGCACTGCTCGAGCCGTTGAGTTGCGCGTCGACGCCGGCCGCGCGCACGAGCATTCGTGCGAGCAAGTCGGGCGCGTTCGACATCGCGATCTGTGGCTGTTGCGGAGCAACCGCGTTTGCGGTCGACTGCGTCAGCAGTCCCGTGCTAAGCGTCGTCGTCGGGCTTGATGGCACGGCGGGCGCTGCCAGGAGTTGCTGCGGAGTCGCGAGTTGGACTGGGGCATAGGTCGGCTTCGCGGTCGGGGCGGTCGTCGTTGATGGCCGCGCGCTGAGCGCTGCGATCACCGACGAGAGCAAGGAACTCACCAGCGACGAGACATCGAGCGTGCTCGATGTGCCGTTGGTTTGCTGCTGGGCCGGGAGTTCTTTCGCCGAGTTGGCGTCCAAGAGGTTCCCCGAGAGTTCGTTCTGCTGCCCGTTTCCGTTTTGCGCGTCCCTCGCGATCGTCTCGACTACATTTTGTAATCGTGCTGCGAGGGCTGCCGCTTGTTCGGCGGCGGTCCCAGGTGGCGCGTTACTTGGTGGAGAGAGCGCGTTCGCGATCGTTTGCGTAACGGAGTCTTTGAGTCGATCGAGTTCGCTCGCGGTAAGTTTTCCGGAAAGCTGTTGGGCTACCGAAGAACCGACGCTTTGAGCGAGTTGATCGACGATCGTTGCCATCGGTGTTCCGTTTTGCAACAGTGACGTGAGTTGCGCGAGGATGTTCGCATTCGCCGTAGACGGCGAAGACGAAGCGCTGCTCGCATTTGCAAGTGAAGCTCCGAACAACGACGCCCAATGTGCGCCTTTGCCTTTGCCTCCCGCGTGCACTGCGCCGGTGGCCGCTTGTATTAAATTGGCCGGAAGCACCGATGCGATAGAAAGTATGCTTATCTCATTCACCTCCTTTTCTTCATATTTGGCCGGATAGGCAAAAAGGAGAGCATGGCCAGGGATGCCCTCATTTAGGTATTCGGCCCCAACCCCGCCATCTTTAGGACGCTTCCGAGCATGGCGGCGCCGTGCTCGCTGAGGACCGATTCGGGGTGAAATTGCACCGCCGCAACCGGGAGGGTCCGGTGGGCAATGCCCTGGACGACGCCGTCGGCGCTCCGAGCACTGACCGCGAGGGCGTCGGGCAGGCTGGCGGGGTCGAGGCACAGCGAGTGGTAGCGGGTCGCGGTCAGGGGTGTCGGGAGCCCGACGAAGACCCCAGTACCGTCGTGTTCGATCCGGCTGGTCTTGCCGTGCATGAGCGACGGTGCATGGGTCACGGTCGCCCCGAGGGCTTCGCCGATCGCCTGCAGCCCCAGGCAGACCCCGAAGACCGGCATGCCGCGCTCGATCGCACTGCGCACGACCTTCATCATGCGCGGCTGCTCCGATGGATTGCCCGGTCCCGGACCGATGACCAACAAGCGGTAGTTGTCGAGCAGGCCCGGCACGAGGCGCTCGTCATCGTTGAGGATGACGTCGGGCGGCGCCCCGACAGACGCCAGCAAGTGGACCACGTTGTACGTGAAGCTGTCGTAGTTATCGACAAAGAGGACGTCGGCGCTCATTCCCTTACTCCCAGCATCTCGCGGGCGATGCGGGTCTTGTGCAAGACCTCATCATACTCGAATTCCGGATCGCTATCGGCCACGATCCCGGCCGAGGCTTGCCAGTAAACCTTGTCGTTTTGCACGTGCAGGCTGCGCAACGTGATGCAGGAGTCGAAATCGCCGCCGTACGACCAGCGTCCGACGCTACCGGCATAGAAGCCGCGTGTCACCGGCTCGAGCTCGTCGATCAATTGCATCGCCCGCACTTTTGGCGTGCCGGTCACCGTGCCGGCCGGGAACCCGGCGCGGAAGAGATCGAGCCCGTCGCATTCCGATCGGAGCGTGCCGACGAGATCCGAGACGATGTGCATCACATGACTGTAGCGCTCGATTTGCAGCAGCTCGTCGACGGCTACGGAACCGTAGTCGCAGACCATCCCGAGATCGTTGCGTCCGAGATCGACCAGCATCACGTGTTCGGCGCGTTCCTTTTCATTCTCGAGCAGCTCGCGGGCGATCCGCGCATCTTCTTCATCGCTGGTGCCGCGCGAACGCGTGCCGGCGAGCGGCCGAATACGCGCGCGGTCGCCTTCGAGGCGTACGAGAAACTCCGGGCTCGCACCGAGAATCGTTCCGAACGGGCCATCGACATAGAACATATACGGCGACGGATTGCGGCGCCGCAGCGCTCGATACAGATCGAACGGTTGGCCCTCGAGTGCCGCGCTAAACCGGATGCCCAGCTGCAATTGGTACACGTCGCCGTCGTAGATGTGGCGCTTTACCCGTTCGGCGAGCTGCAGATAGGTCGCGCGGTCCATCGACGCGGTCACCGCACCGGTCGCACGCACCGGGGCCGCCAGTTGCGGCGCTTGCGAAAGCAGACGCGCGATATATCCGT
>PMUE01000128.1 GCA_003167055.1 Vulcanimicrobiota bacterium
CCATCGCCTCGAGCACCGGCAACCCAAAGCCCTCGTAACGTGACGGGAAGACGAACACGGCGGCACCGCGGTAAAACTGGGCGAGGATATCGTCGTCGACGAAACCGAGCGCGGTCATGCCGATGGTTTCGTCGCCGCGCAGGCCGTCACCGCGCGCTCCGGCGATGATTAAACGCAAGGCCGGATCGTCGCGCTGCACCCGTTCCATCGCGCGAACGAGCGTCGCGATCCCTTTGCGCTGCTCGGCCGTTCCGACGAAGAGCACGTACGGCTGCTCGCGCAGGATGGGAAACGGCGCGGCTTGGTAGGCCGGCATGTCGACGCCGAGCGGAATCGGGGTAAAGCGTTGCAACGGCACATCCAGCACGCGTGCAAGTTCGTTTGCCGAGAACACCGAGTCAGTGATCAACTCGGTGCAGCGCGCCGCGGCGTTGCGGAAGATCACTTGTGTCTCGGGCGCATAGCCGGGAATCACGAAATTCGTGGCGTCGTGCAGCGTCGCGACCGCGGGCCGGGTAAAATCCAGCCAACTGCAGCCGTTCCAAGGAAACCACAACACGTCGAGCTTGGCGCGCTCGTGGAGCGCGCGCGAAACGAGCGGATACGCGTATCCGCCGACCTCGCGGCGGTAGCGTGCGCCGACCGTCCACGTGTGCCACTCCGGGACGATGAGCGTCACGCGGGCGCGCGACGCAAACGACGTGCGCCATTCGTAGAGGATCGAACGAACGTAACGGCCGATGCCGCGATGATCGCCGGGAAGATTCCACGCATCGACACCGATGTGGAGCATTAACAAGTACTTTCCGGCGAACGGCCGAAAAGCTTGCAAGGCCTATGCTCGAGTTGCCCGTCTATTCCGACGATGGCCGGCGCTTTGGTTCGGTGACGAACCGGCGCGTGCTGATCTATTGGCCCCATGGATTCGGTGACTTCGTCCACCTGTCGTTGGTCGTGCCGCTGCTCGAGCCGACGAACCAGTACTACCTCACGCGCTTCGGCGACGATTTCGTGCATCTTTATGACGAAGGAGAGCGCGTTCTTCCGTTGTTCTCAGGAACGCGCGCGCCGGGCGACGGCTCGGGACTCGGCGCACGGCCGCACTTCGGACTCGATCTCGATCACCCGCCCGACGGCGTGACCGCGCTGGATATACCCGAACCGCTGCATTCGCGCATCGTCGAACACCGCATCGACGCCATGCTGGTGTGCCGTTATCCGGAGATGACCGGGCGCACACCGTATCCGTGGCACACCAAAGCGCGCTACCTTGCGAGCCGCATCGTTGCGCCCGAGCGCTTTGCGGCCGTCGATCTCTCGCAGCCGTTGGTCAGCTCGCTGGCCTTTCGCGCACCTGCCGATGCAACTGCGCGAATCGAAGCGCGCTTACGCGAATGGGTCGAGCCGGGCACGCACGCGTACATTCTTTCGGCCGGCGGCCATACGCAGGTCGACAAGATTTGGTTCGAGCACGAGATCGTCGCGTTTGCGCGCGAGGTGCGACGGCGGGATCCCCGCGCGCGCGTCGTCACCGTCGACGAACGCACCAGCGACGCGATCGGACGCGAGCACGGCCTCGCGCCGACAACCACCGATCTGTTCGGCGATCTCGATCTTCCCTTCGCGCACGTCTTGGTAACGCTCGTCCGCGCCGCGCATGCGTACGCCGGCGTTGCGTCGGGCCCGCTTCACGCGGCCATTGCGATGGGTGGTCGCCCGACGGTGGGGATTTGGCTCGCGCACTGGCCCGAATACTACGATGAGCCGTCGCCCGATGCGATCCATTTGGTTGGACCGATGGTCTACCGCAAAGGGCTTGACCGGCGCCTGGGCGCGCGCACCAAAGCGCGCGCGGGCGTGCTGCCCTACCGGATCGAAGCGTTTCGCACACGCGCGCCGTCGAGCGCCGATGCACTCGATGCAATTGAACGCGTTAACTAGTCGACGGCGGCGGCCAGCGACGCGCCGGCTTGGGCCTTTACCGTACGCGGCTTCACTTTGATGAAGAGTACCAGCGGCGCCGCGAGCGCGAACACAATCGCCGTGACGCGGAAGAGGTAGTTGTAGGCGATCATCGAGGATTGCTGTGCAACCATCGAGGTCAGTGCGCCAACCGAATAGCCGTGCGTTTGCGTTACGCCCGAGGCGAGCACGTTCCAGGCTACCGCGGTTTGGTGTACGAGCAATGTCGTCAAAATGGCGATGCCGAAACTGCCGCCGATCTGACGCACGAGCGTGTACACCCCGGTCGCGCCCGCCATCTCGGAATTCGGAATATCACCCAGCGATACGGTGGATAACGGCACGAAGAGAAATCCGAGGCCGAAGCCTTGAATCAGCCGTGGCCAGAAGACGTCCCAAAAACCTGCATCGGTCGTGAGTCCGCCGAGCATCCACGTCGAGAAACCGAAGACGAGAAATCCGAATGCAATCGAGGCTCGCGCATCGATGCGATTGAGCAATCGCCCGACAATGATCATGCTCACCGCGGTCGAGAGTGCGCCGGGCAGGAGCGCAAGGCCGGTATCAAATGCGGTAAAGCCCAAAATCGTTTGAAAGAAGAGTGGCAAGATCAGTGCGGTGCCAAAGAGCCCGAAGCCGCTGATGATACCCAGGATGTTGCCGATCGTGAACGAGGAGTGCCGGAAGACCTGCAAGTTTACCAGCGGATGCCGTTCGCGCAACATTCGCCAGATGAAGAGCGCAAGTGCGACCACCGAGACGACGGTCAGGATCGCAATCGTTGACGAATCGTACCAGTCGTCGTGTTCGCCTCGTTCGAGCACGTACTGTAGGGACGCGAGGCCCGTGGTCATCAGGCCGAGGCCAAGCCAATCGAGGCCGGCTTTCGGCCGCTCGATGTACTTGGGATTCGGGATAAACATCATCGTCATGAGAAAAGCGACGATCCCGATCGGAATGTTGATGTAGAAGATCAGCGGCCATGACGCATTATCCACGATGTAGCCGCCAAGCAGCGGTCCGATCGCTGGCCCGACCATCGCGCCCAGACCAAAGATCGCCATCGCGTTGCCGCGCTTGTCGGGCGGATAGGTCTCGAACATAATGGCTTGCGCGGTCGGCTGGAGCGCGCCGCCGCCGATGCCCTGAATCACGCGGTAGATCACGAGCTGCGTGATGTTGGTCGCCGTCCCGCACAAGAGCGAGGCGACGGTGAAGAGCGCGAGGGATGCGGCATAAAATCGTTTGCGCCCGAGGTATGCGGTGAGCCAGCCGTTGAGCGGCATGACGACGACGCTTGCTAAAATGTATCCGGTCGCGATCCACGACACTTCGTCAACCGAGGCACCCAGGTTCCCGCCGATCGTATTGAGTGCGACGTTGACGATCGTCGAATCGATAATCGCCATGATCAAACCGAGCATGACGGTTATCGTGATCAGGGCGACGGGAGCGTCGTCGCGGTGGGCAAACGGATTTCGCATCGAATATTATTAACCCAGCTAACTACATACGCGGTTCCACTCACCATCGCCTCCAGAGTCTCTTAACACCCTGTTAAAGCGCGGTGGGGTACGCTGAATGCAATCGTGCACTTCATAAGGATGGTGTGATGGAACTCGAACTCGACGCCCCAACCAACGACGTCATTGCGATGCACTTGACGATGGCCGCACTCGACGAGATGTCGCCCGAAGAGGAAGAAGACGATCTCGACTTCGAGGATGACGACGAGGACGAAGACGACGAAGATGAGGACGACGAGGAAGAAGAAGGCGACGAGCGCGACTAGGGCAGTAACCGCAGGGCTGTTCGCAAAAGAAGCGCGCATATGAACGCTTTGCAGTATGCGCGCTTCGGTGAGCCCGCCGAAGTCGTCGCTCCGACCGACATCCCGGTACCCGCGGTGCGCGAAGGCGAAGAGGTTGTGCTGCACATGCTTCGCTCACCGATCCACAACCACGATCTGGCGACCATTCGCGGGATCTACGGCGTCAAGCCGAAGCTGCCGGCGACCGGCGGGACCGAGTGCGTCGGCCGCATCGGTGACAAGCGCTACGCCTGCTTGGGACGAGGCACGTGGGCGGACGAGGTCGTTGCGCCGACCGCGTCGCTCGTGCCGATCCCCGATGCGATCGACGACGATCGCGCCTGTCAGCTGCTGGCGATGCCGCTCTCGACGGTGGTGCTGTTCGATGAACTGCGCACGCAGCCGGGCATGTGGATCGCGCAAAACGCCGCCAACGGCTCGGTTGGGAAACTGCTGATGCAGTTGGCGCAGAAGGCCGGCGTCAATATCGTCAACTTCGTGCGGCGTGACGATGCTGCCAAAGAACTCAAGAAGTACGGCGCCGAGTTCGTCGTCGTTACCGAACACAACGGCTGGGAGAAGAAGGCGTTCGATCTAACCGGCGGTGCGGGTTTCGCGCGTATCGTCGACTCGGTCGCCGGTCCGCAGTCGCTGGAGTTGCAATCGTTGCTCGCGCAGTTCGGCGAGCTGATCGTTTTCGGCGGTCTCTCGGGCGCGTCGATGAAGCTCGCGCCGGGGCTCATGATCGCCAAGGAAACAGTCGTGCGCGGATTCTGGATGAACACCTGGATGATGCGCGCGTCGGAGGTACAACGCGCCGACCTGATGAGGCGCGTATTCGCGCTTGCACTGGCGGGCGAGCTGGCGCTGACGGTCGGCGGCGTCTATCCGCTGCGAGATGCGGCTAAGGCACTGCGAGCGGCTGAAACACCGGGACGAAGCGGCAAAATACTCTTCGAACCATAAAGCCCGGCGCGAGCTTGGTACACATGATATACTGCTTGGCGACATGGGCGGACTTGGACATCACCACCTTCACCTGTACGTCCTACAGACGGCGGCCTTCATTTGCTCGCTTGCCTTGCCCGCAGCGGTGTTCGCACTGCTCGGCGGCGCGCGATGGGAGCAGGGACGGCGTCGCCGGGCGTTGGAGCCCGATTGAACCCGAAATCACTCCTTCTTGACGGTAAGTGGGCCTAGTGCTAGACTCTTTACCTATGCCCTGGGGCGCATAAGCCACAAGAATAGAGAAGACCGAGTCAGACCCTGTGACGTGGGGGACCAGCTCGGCCTCTTTTGCTTGTGTAGGGTGGCGGCAAGCCGCCCGGTCACTGCCCAGCTCAAAAGGTCAGTAAGAGAAAGATAATGGCGAAAACGACGGCACCGAAAGCGACCGCGAAGAGCTCCGCGGCGAGTAAGGGCAAGTCGAAACGCACGGAACGCCCTGCGCCGAATGCCGGCGTGACGACGACGGCCGTGCCGAGCACGTTCCCGATGGCGGCGGGAGCATTTACGATCGCGCAGCCTCCGGACCCGGGTCCGAAGCGCTCGCGTCATACGTTCGCGAGCATTCCGCACGTTCTCGAGATTCCCAATCTCATCGAGTTGCAGAAGGCTAGCTTCGATTGGTTCAAGACCGACGGGCTTGGCGAAGCATTCTCTTCGATCTCGCCGATCAAAGACTTCACCGGCAACCTGATCCTCGAGTTCGGCGAGCACTCGCTCGGCGAACCGAAGTATTCTATTGAAGAGTGCCGCGAGCGCGACATGACCTATAGCGCGCCGTTGCGCGTGCGCGTCCGCTTGATCACGGCCGAATCGGGCGAAATCAAAGGCATCCCCGACCAAGAAATTTTCATGGGCGATTTCCCGCTCATGACCGACAAGGGCACGTTCATGATCAACGGCGCCGAGCGCGTGATCGTGAGCCAGCTCGTGCGTTCGCCGGGCGTCTACTACAGCCAAGACGTCGACACCAACGCGCGCCCGACGTACAACGCGACGATCATTCCGAATCGCGGCGCTTGGATCGAGTTCGAGACCGACANNCAAGAACCGCAAGATCTACGTCTCGACCTTCATTCGAGCGCTCTCGCGCCCGGATCTCGGTTTGAATTGGGAGAGCGACGACGCTATTCTCGCGCTCTTCAACAATTCGCCGTTGATCCAGAACTCGATCGACAAAGACAAAGACATCAAGACGCGCGAAGACGCGCTCAAGGAAATCTACAAGAAGCTGCGTCCCGG
>PMUE01000380.1 GCA_003167055.1 Vulcanimicrobiota bacterium
GAGCGACCGGCGGCTGTGAAACTGGTGCGTTCGGCACGTCGTGTACCATAGAGGGGAGCTTCCCTCGCGACCGGCGGCGGCCCTGGTTCGCCAACTTCAGGATTTTGGGGACGCGATGTGAAACCCGATTGAGGCCAGGAGTGGTCAGGGCGACCGTATGAGCGTGCTCGCGCCACTCCCATGGGGAGTCCACGTGCCAACAGCGGCCCAGCAGGCCAAGCCGTCGTCCAATCGGGCGGCGGACCGGCCGGCACCGAGCGTCGAAACCTTCGATCGCATCGTCGACGATTACCAGCGCCGTCTGTACGGCTTTGCCCTGCGCATGACGGGCAATCGTGAGGACGCCGAAGAGATCGTGCAGGATGCGTTTGTGCGCGCCTATCGCGCGCTTGGCAAAATGTCGCCGGAGCAGCGCGGCGACCTGCGCTTGCAGCCGTGGCTCTACACCATCACGCTCAACGTGACGCGGAACCGTTTGCGTAGTAAACGGCCAACCAACGTTGCGCTCGATGCGCTTGCCGATCCGGACGCCTTGCTGCGCGAATCGCACGAAGGCCCGCCGCAGCCCGAAACCATCGTTGAGCAAAACGCTGAGGTAGCGCTCGTCGAGCGGGCGCTGCTGCAGCTCCCCATGCACCTGCGCGCGGCCGCGACGCTGCGCTTTATCGAAGGCCGCAGTCATCCGGAAATCGCCGAGATCTTGCATCAGCCGATCGGCACGGTCAAGTCACACGTTCACCGTGCGGTGCGCATCCTGCGTCGCATTCTCGGTCCCCAAATCGGACGGACCGCACCCGAAGGAGATCCCCTACATGCGCTGTCGTGACGTCCAAGAGCTTTGGGACGAAGTACGCGCGGATTGCCGCGAGTCAGTCAAAGAAGCCGTCGACATTCACCTACGCGCCTGCCACCATTGCCAAGAACTCTATGAAGAGTTCGAAGGCGTTGCGTACTGTCTCTCGTGCCTACCCAAACCGGAGCCATCCTGCGATCTGACCAAGCGCGTCGTCGAGCACATCGCGACGATCCGAGTGCGCGAGCGCTCGACGCCGGTCGTGCTTACCTCGGCGCAGACCCCGATCGGCCGGCTGTACGTCGGCTTCAAGGAAGCGCGCATTGCTTACGTCGGTATCGATACCGGCGAAGATTTCGAGCATGTCCGCACGCGCGTCGAAAGCCGCCTGCGCCGGCCGGTGGTTGCCGGTGACGCGCCGGCGTGGCTCAGCAGCACGCTCGAACAATTCTTTAACACGTGGCACGTCGACGATCAGATGGTGGATATCGAGGATCTCACCCCCTTCGAACAGGCGGCGCTCCGGGCAGCCGCCCGTATCCCTCCCGGCGAGGTGCGCTCCTACTCGTGGGTCGCCTCGCAAATCGGCCGTCCGCGCGCGGCGCGCGCCGTCGGCCAGGTGATGGCCCGCAATCCGCTGCCGTTGCTCTTTCCGTGCCACCGTGTGGTCGACGCGCAAGGCGCACTCCACAATTACGGCTACGGGATCGAGATGAAGGCGCGGCTACTCAAGATGGAAGGCTACACCGCGCGAAAGCTGTAACGTATCGGGGTAGTGGCCAGACATATCCTCATCGCGGGGTTCGAGCCCTTTGCCGGTGACAAGATCAGCCCCAGCGAGATGGTCGCGCGCAGCTTTGAGGGCGCGCTTCTTTCTGGGCGGCCGGTAGCCTCCCGCGTGATTCCGGTTGAAACGCGCAACATCCACGATCGCTTCGAGCAGGCGCTGCTCAGCGATCAGGCCGATATCGTTATCTTGCTTTCGCAGTTCGGCGGCCGCACCGCGCTCTCACTCGAGCGCGTAGCCGTCAATGTGCTCGATTTTGAGACGCCCGACAACGTCGGTGTGATGCGCAAGGGCGATGTGGTTTCGCGCGGCGGCCCGGAGGCGCGCATTTCGAATCTCCCGTTTGAAAAGATTGTCGAAGCGTGGACGGCGGCCGGCGTTCCGGGCTACGTCTCCAATTCCGCCGGCACGTTCATCGGCAACCAAGCGCTCTATGAGATGCTCGCGCTGACCGAACAGGCCGTGCCGCCGGCGATTGTCGGCCTGGTACATCTCCCGTATCTCCCCGCGCAAGCAATTGCTGCCGGGAGCGAATCCAACCCGTCGATGTCCTTCGATCTGATGAAGAAAGGCATCGAGGTAATGTCCGAAACGCTCGCGCTGTGGGTCGATCAACGCACGCCGGAATCCTCGAAGCCCCGCGTCGGCGCGAAGTCCACGGCGTGGATCCCTCGCGGTGTAAAGGAAGCAGAACGCTGAGCGACCCACGTATTGCGGCGATCCCCGACGTCCACGGCCATGCAAAAGGCGAACATCGCCCCTTTGCCGAGGAGCGGCCAATCGCGTATTCACCGCGGATGCTGTTTCTGTGGTTCTACCATGCGTGCCGGCGTAATTCGCCGCGCTTCATCATGGTGTCCGACCACATCAACTATCTGACGTTCGAAGATCCAGGCGCCGTGCATACCGTGCGGCGCGCGCTCAAGCTCGCGCACGCAGGCGATCTTTACGGCGCGGCCGAGACCGCCGGCGTCGACGTAACCCATGCCGCCGTGGTCGGCGAAAGCTTGCGACGCGGTATGCGTTTCTCAATCGGTGCCGAGGTCGATAACGACCCACGCGCGAGACCAGATGCGCAGAATATCGTTGACGCGATGCGGCCGGACGGAATTATCCGCTCGGTCCATTTCTTGCCGATCGATCATCCGGAAAAGGGCGCCGACTTTATGTGGCCCTACGACAATCCGGAATTCGCCCATCTCTTCGATCACGTCGGCGTCGAGCGAACGTGGGAACTCTACACCGCGCGGCTCTTCGACGACATCGAAAAGCTGCCCGGGCACATCGTCGGCCACTTCTATCGGCCCGCGGTTTTGGGTCATTGGCCTGACGAAAAGAAGCTCGAGGCGTATGAAGATCGGCTGCTCGACCTTGCGCACGCGCGCGGGATGGCGGTCGAGATCAACACGCGGCAGATCTACCGTGCGGAGAATGACGAGCAGCGCGGGAAGTATATCGCCGCCAACAAACGGTTGATGCGCAAGGCGAAAGCGCGCGGCGTGGGTATCGCGATCGGATCCGACGCGCACAGCCCGAAGGATCAGGGCGGTGCATTCGACACCGTGCTCGCGATGCTCGACGAGTGCGGCGTCAACGAAGTCGTCTTTCCAGTCGCCGGACGGCTTGCGCGCGTGGTCCTACGTGCGACGCGCGAGCATCTCGAAGCGCATGCACAGCGGTCGCCCGAACCGGTGCAGCCCGGCAGCAGCATCACCGGCTTCAGCCGCGCCGAACTCGGCCTTCCCGAAGAGCCCGAACTGCAACCGCGCACGCGCGAAGGCGCGCGCGCACTGCGTGAGGCCGGGCCGAAGAAACGCGCGAGCAGTCCGGAGCGCACGACCAAGAAGCCGGCTGCCCCGGCAGCGTCACCGAAGTCGACGTCGAAACGCAGCGCCGAGTCGGCGGCGTCGTCGGCGAAGAGCAAGGACACGAAGAGCGCGGCCAAAGCGGCGCCGGTAAACAAACCGGCTGCGGTCAAGAAAGTCGCGCCGCCTCCAAAGAAAGCATCGGCGAAAAAAGCTGTCGTGAAACCCGCGGCGCCGGCCAAAAAAGTGCCGGCGAAAAAGGCGGCTGTCGTGAAGAAACTAGCGCCCGCCAAGAAGGCCGCGCCGGTCAAAAAGGCCGCGCCCGTTAAAAAGGCTGTGCCGGCGAAAAAGACCCCGCCGCCGAAAAAGAGCGCGCCCGTCAAAAAGGTTGCCGCCAAGAAGGCTGCACCCGCAAAGAAATCTGCGCCGAAACCGGCAGCCAAAAAATCTGCAAAACCAGCTTCGAAACCGTCGAAGGGAACGACCAAAAAGAAGACGACCAAGCGCCGTTAGGCGATCGGGAGAGTAGCCATGAATATCGAGCGGCAACGCAACATTGCTTTTGTGGGCCCGCATCACGCGGGTAAAACCACGCTCGTGGAGGCTGCGCTCGCGTATAGCGGCGCGATCGGACGACGAGGATCGATCGCCGACGGCACGACGGTCACCGATCACGAACCCGAAGACGTTTCCCACGTACAATCGACGACGGTGGGCTTTGCGCATTGCAGTAGCGGCACGGTCGACGTCACGATTCTCGACGCTCCCGGCTTCATCGATTTCTTCGAAGAGACGAAGTTTGCGCTTTGTGGCGCGGACGGCGCCGTGATCGCGGTCGAAGCCGATCCCGCGCGCGTCGTGCAGACCAAGACGCTGGTCGATTATCTCGAGTCGCGCAAAATGCCGCACTGTTTCGTGATCAACAAGCTCGATCGCCCGGGAGCAAATTTCGAAGCGACGCTCGCCGCGTTGCAAGCGTTGTACGGACGGCACGTCGTCGCCGAGCAATGGCCGGTTTTCACGCGCTCGGCGGCCACGGAAAAAAATAGCGGCTTCTCCGGCTACGTCGATCTAGTGGATATGAAGGCGTACGCGTTTGAGGGCGAGCGGGAGAGCGAAGGCGCGGTGCCGGGCGACATACTCGAGCGCGCACGCACTGCGCACGGTGAATTGCTCGAAGCGATTGCCGACTTCGACGACCATTTGATGGAAGAATTGCTTGAAGGCGTCGAGCCGCCGCTCGACGAGGTCGAGCCAGGCCACTTCATAAGCTGCCACATCCCCCTCGACGAGCTGAGGCAGCTCCAGCTACCGGGACCGGCGGCGCAGTCGTGAAGACAGTGACGAACTGATAACAAGATTGCGCCAAACTTAAATCTGAGATTAGGTAGGAAATCCGTTGCCAGGCAGACGAATGCCGTGCCACAAACCCACTGTGCTACAAACCCACGGTGCTACAACCCACGGAGGCTAGCCGTGAACATTGATCATTCTCGGCTCGATCAATTGCGAGAAGGCCAGGGCGAGATCGCCAACCACGTCATCGACGAGTTCGTCGCCGGCCGGCTCAGCCGCCGCGACCTGCTCAGGCGGGGCGCGGTCGTGGGGATCTCGCTGCCAGTGCTCGGCGGCATCATCGCCG
>PMUE01000004.1 GCA_003167055.1 Vulcanimicrobiota bacterium
CGCGCAATCTGCCCGACATCAGTCGCCTTGCCGACTATCAGCCGGAGAGTTCGACGCGAATTTTCGCGCGCGACGGTACGCTGCTGGCTTCGGTTTATAAAGAGAACCGCACCTACGTCCCGCTCTCGCGTATCCCGGTGGTCGTGCGGGAAGCGGTGATCGCGAATGAAGATCACAACTTCTACTACCACCATGGCGTCGACTTCGGCGGCATCGTGCGCGCCGGTTTTGCCGACCTCACGCACCAAGAGTTTCAGGGCGCATCGACGATCACGCAGCAGCTCGCGCGTAAGCTCTTCCTCAACGACCAGGTCTCGATCTCGCGCAAGATTCAGGAAGCGCTCCTCGCCATCGAAATCGAGCGCTACTACACTAAAGACGAGATTCTCGAGCGCTATCTGAACATCGTCTATCTGGGTTCGGGTGCGTACGGCGTCGACGCGGCGGCGCACACGTACTTCGGCGAGAGCGTCGAGAACCTGGATCTGGGCCAGGCGGCGATGATCGCCGGCGTGATTGCCGCACCGTCGGACTACTCGCCGTTCGTGAATTTGAGCCTCGCGCGCGATCGTCAGCGCCACGTGCTCGATCGCATGGTCGAAAGCGGCTACGTGACGCAAGCCCAAGCTGATAACGCGGCGAGTGCGCCGCTGGGTTTGGCCAAGGAGCGCGCGCCCGGGTTGCAAGGCTACCTGTATCCCTATTACACGACGTACGTGATCGAGCAACTCGAGAAGCTCTTCGGGAAACAGGCGGTGGAAGAAGGCGGCCTGCAAGTGTACACCGCGCTCGACCCTCGCATGCAACAAGAAGCACAAGAGTCGATCGATTGGGGCTTGCAGCGCGCGAAGACTTGGGGCATTCACGCCGACGAAGCCGCGCTCGTCTCGATCCGGCCCTCGACCGGCGAGATCGTCGCGATGGTTGGCGGCAAAGGCTTCTCGCTCGACAATCAGTTCAATCGCGCATGGCAAGCACGCCGCCAGCCGGGCTCGTCGTTCAAACTGTATGTGTACACCGCGGCGATCGATTCAGGGATGCCGGCGAACACGATCATCGACGATTCGCCGGTGAGTTACCCGATGGGCGACGGCACTATGTGGTCGCCACGCGACGACGACAACCGTTACATGGGCGATGTCACGCTGCGCACCGCGCTCGAGCTCTCGCGTAACGTCGTCGCAGTGAAGCTCGCCGATCGCATCGGCTTGGACAAAATCATCGACTACGCGCATCGCATGGGCGTGACGTCACCGCTCGAGCCGAATCTCTCCCTGGCGCTGGGATCTTCGGTCGTGACCCCGCTCGATCAAGCGACCGGTTATGCAACCATTGCAAATCAAGGGATTCATATCGATCCCTCGGCGATTCGTCTGGTCAAGGATTCGCTCGGTAATCCTGTGCTCGACGACCAGTATCCACAAGCAAGTGAAGTCGTGAGCGCCGGTACCGCGTTCATCATCACCACGATGCTCGAAGACGTGATCAATCACGGCACCGGCTACCCCAACGCGATCATCGGCCGTCCGGCCGCCGGGAAAACCGGGACGACGTCGGACTTCCACGATGCGTGGTTCGTCGGATTCACCCCCGATCTGGTGACGGCGGTATGGTTCGGCAACGACGACAATACGCGGATGACGGAAGCGTACGGCGGCGGCGTTCCGGCGATGACCTGGGCGCACTTCATGAAACAGGCGCTGGTCGGCATCGCCAAGCATGACTTCACGATGCCGGCCGATCAGGTCGTGCGTCTCGCGGGGTGCTCGCGCGGCTACGAATATTATTTGATCAGCACGCAGCCGACCTCAGGCGGCTGCGGAACGCGCATCGATACCGCGCAGGACGCTACCGATGTGCCGGCCGCAACCGACCCGCCGTCGAGCGCTGCTGCAACGCCGCCGCCGAACAGCGTCGGCGACGGCACGCACTACATCAAACTTGATTCGCCGTCCGCGGCGCCGACGGCGACGCCGCCGCACCGCAAATCGCGATGAGCGTCGAAACACCACGCCGCGTCGAGGGCGTGAGCCGAGTCGTGGCCTACATCGCGCGCTTGATCGGAGAGAGCAAAGCGCTGCGCGGCGTCGCCGTGCGCGGCGAGGTCTCCGGATTATCGAATAAGAACGGCCGGCTGTACTTCGATCTCAAAGAAGGCAATGACGTTCTCAATTGCGTCGTCTGGTCGAACGCGGTGGCCAAACTGCCCGCGTTCAATAACGGCGACGAAGTCATCGTCTCCGGCGACTTTGGCGCCTACGCGGCACGCAGCGCGTATCAGCTCTCGGTCACCGCCCTCGAATTAACCGGCATCGGCAAACTCTATGCACGCGTCGAAGCGTTGCGTAAGCGCCTTCTCGCCGAAGGGCTCTTTGAGGCCGCACGGAAGCGGCCCATGCCGAGTTTTCCGCAACGCGTGGCGCTGGTTTCGGCGCGCGGCCACGGGGCCGAAGATTTTCTGACAACGATGGCCAAGCGCGCGCCGCACATCGCCATCGACTTCATCGAGACGCGCGTGCAAGGGGTTGGGGCCGCGATCGATATTGCCGACGCGATCGACCGCGCCTCGTCGCTGCCGGTTGACGTCATCGTGCTCGCGCGCGGCGGCGGAAGCTACGAGGATCTCTTCGCCTTTAACGAGGAGCCGGTCGTGCGCGCGATCGTGCGTGCCAAACATCCGGTGCTTACCGCGATTGCCCATACGGCGAATCTCCATTTGGCCGACGCAGCCGCCGATCGCGTGGCCGAGACGCCGTCAAACGGCGCGCAGTATTTTGGCGAAATCCGTGACGCGTACGCACGGCGCTTGGAAGCGCTCGACGAGCGGCTCAACCGGGCGCTGAAAGAGAAGCAGCGCGCGCGCGCCCAGCGCTACGACTACGCAAGCGTGGCGCTGATCCGCATCGCCCGTGAATTCGTGGAGCACAAGCGCCAGCGGCTGCTGATGATCGAGCGCCGGCTCACCGCGCAGACGCCGGTGGCGCGCCTAACGGCACGCGAGCGCCGCGTCGCCGAGCTGCAAGGCCGGCTGCGGGCGCTTGCGCGCGGCTACACCGTTCCGTTGCTCGGCCGCACCCAGGTGCTCAACACGCTCCTGGATTTGCACGACCCGCAGCGTCCGCTCGAACGCGGTTTTGCGATGATCTTTCACGACGGCTCGCTGGTGCGCGATGCGCGCTCGGTGCCGATCGGGAGTCTGATCGAAGCACGCCTGCAGCGCGGAACGCTTACCGGCCGTGTCGAAGGCCGTAGCGATGAGTGAGCCAGGTGCTTTCGACGCGAAGCTCGCGCGTCTCGAAGCGATCGTCAAAACACTCGAAGGCGGGGACCCGTCGCTCGACGACGCGGTCAAGCTCTTCAAGGAAGGCAAAACCCTTGCCGCCGAGTGCGAGGCGTTGCTCAAGAGTTCGCAGGAGCAGATCGACGTCGCTATGGGTGACGCGCAATCGAGCGCGGGATGAATGCGGCTGGATGAAGCTGTCGCAGCGCAAACGGGGGTAACACGCTCGCAGGCGCGCAGCTTGATCATGGAAGGCCGCGTTAAAGTCGGCGGCGAGCCCGCCGCTAAAGCCGGCCAGCGCGTCCGCCCGGACGCGGAAATTACGGTCGAAGCGCCGCGGCGCTTCGTCAGCCGCGGCGGCGAGAAGCTCGAGGCGGCGCTCGACGCCTTTGTGATCGATGTACACGGCCTTCGTGCCCTCGACGTGGGTGCGTCGACCGGTGGCTTTACCGATTGTTTGCTACAGCGCGATGCCGCGCACGTTACCGCGGTCGACGTCGGTTACGGGCAGCTCGACTGGCGTTTGCGCAACGATCCGCGCGTGAGGGTCATCGAACGGACGAATTTTCGTCATCTGCCCGACGATGCGTTTGCGCCGCCCTTCGACCTCATCGTGATCGACACGTCGTTCATTTCGTTGCGCACGATCGTGGCGCGCGCCGTCGGCTATCTCGCGCCGAATGGTCGCGTCGTCGCGCTCGTGAAGCCGCAGTTCGAAGCCGGGCGCGAGCGCGTGGGTAGCGGTGGTGTCGTGCGCGACCCGATCGTCCATCGCGCCGTGCTGCGCGAAGTACGCGATGCGGCCACCGCCCTGGGCCTGCCGATGGCCGCGCTGATCGCATCGCCGCTGCTGGGACCCGCTGGAAATCGCGAATTTCTTGCCGAGCTGCGCGCCGGCGCCGCGCCGATCGACGACGAGCGGATCGACCGCGTCGTCGGCGAAGGCTCTCAAGCGTGATCAAGCTCGCTGTCGGCCGCAAGCTCATTGCACTCTACGTGGACGTAGCGCGTGACACTGCTC
Source organism: Vulcanimicrobiota bacterium (assembly GCA_003167055.1). Taxonomy (GTDB): domain Bacteria; phylum Vulcanimicrobiota; class Vulcanimicrobiia; order Vulcanimicrobiales; family Vulcanimicrobiaceae; genus Aquilonibacter; species Aquilonibacter stordalenmirensis. The sequence goes on from PMUE01000004.1 coordinate 4,302, forward strand.
GCGCGCTGGCGCGTGAGATCGCCTCGAGTTTTCGCACGCACGGCTACGAGATTGCGACGTGGAAGGGCCAACAGGGTGTAGCGGAGCTCGCGACCAATGGGGCGCAGGCCGAAGACGCAATGCTCTTTATCACCGTCGGCGGCGACGGTACGCTGCTGCGCGCGGCGCGCGTTGCGACCGCGATCGGTGTGCCGTTGCTGGGTATCAACACCGGGCGCTTGGGTTTCTTGACCGAACTTGACGACAGCGATCCGCGGATCGCGCAGTCGCCCCAGCTCGTCGACGCAGGACTACTCATCGACGAACGTACCGCGCTCGAGGCCGTATACGGCGAGCGTACCTACTTTGCGCTCAACGACGTCGTCGTGCGCAAGGGTGATGTGTCACGCGTCGTGCCGTTCGGTCTCAGTCTGGACAACGAGCACATTGCCGACATTCCGGCCGATGGTATCTGCATCGCGACGGCGACCGGCTCAACTGCGTATTTCCTCTCAGCCGGCGGCTCGATCATTTCGCCGCGCGTGGATGCGTTCGGCATCTCGCCGCTGCTTCCGCACACGCTGTTCTCACGGCCGCTCATCGTACCGGCTACGTCGGAGATCGGGGTCAGCTGCGATTCCGAGGTTGCGCATGCGCACCTCGAGTGTGATGGCGATGTACTGGCGGAGATCGGGCCGAACACCAGGGTCGACGTGCGGCGGAATCCCAAGAGCGTCCGCTTCGCGCGCCTGTCCCCGCTGCGGTTCTTCGAGCGGCTCGAAGAAAAATTGCGCTGGGGTGTTTCCATTCGAGCGGTCAATCGGTAAGGCTACTCGATGATCACGCGCCTAGAGATCGAGAACTACGGCTTGATCGCTCGCGGCGCGATCGAGTTTAGTTCGGGCGCGACAATCTTTACCGGTGAGACCGGATCCGGGAAGACGATGATTCTGGGCGCCCTCGGCTTTGTGCTCGGTGAGCGCGCCAGCGCCGACGTCGTGCGGCGCGGCGTCGCACGCGCTGCGGTGACGCTGGCTTTCGATCCCAGCGACGCGTTGCGCGAGCGCTTGACCGCCGAAGGCTATGAGCTCGATTCCGGCGAGGAGGCAACGATCGTACGCGAGATGAGTGACGCCGGCAAATCCAGCGTGCGTCTCAACGGTCGCGCCACGACCGCCGGCTACGTGCGCGAGATCGGCGCCGAGATCGCGGAGATCGTCGGACAGCACGATGCACAGCGATTGCTCGCGCCGGCGTATCACGTCGAACTGCTCGATCGCTTC
>PMUE01000262.1 GCA_003167055.1 Vulcanimicrobiota bacterium
CGGGTGGAGGCGAGCAACTCGGCTGCAACCAGAAACAGCCATGCTTGCGTCAGACCGATACGTGCGCCGACGAGCAGTAACGGGAACGCCGCCGGCAGGACCACGCGCACCGCGACGCCGAGCGGATGCAAACCGAGAATGCGCGCCACTTCAACGAGCTTGCGATCGACCCCGTGGATCCCGGCTACGAGATTCACGTAGATTGGGAAAAACGCACCGATCGCGATCAACGTGATCTTGGCGGATTCGCCGATGCCAAGCCACAGCAGTAACAACGGCACCCACGCAAGTGAAGGCACGGCGCGAATCGCCTGCAGCGTCGGATCGATCGTGCGCTCGACCGTACGGTTCAATCCGACCAGCGTTCCGAGCACGACGGCAAATCCCAACGCGATGGTAAATCCGGCGAAGACACGCGCGGTGCTTGCGAGGATGTCTTGCTGGAGCAACCCGCGTTGCCACAGCGAACCGAGTTCGGCGAGCACGCGTGACGGCGGCGCGAGCTGGTCGGGTGCAAACCAATGCGCTCGACCGGCGACGATCCACACCACGAGGATCGCCACCGGCACGAGCCACGCGAGCAGCGCTTTAGGCATGCGCCAGTGCGACGCGCGCGGGCGCCGGATCGGCAAGCGAACCAAAGGCAGTTTGGACCGAACCGACATCGGCTACGAGCTGCTCGGACTGGATGACGGGAATCGTGCCGCCGACTGCGTCCAAGAAGGCTTTGCCTGGGACCGGATCGGTGAAGCGCGTGCGGTCGTTAATGACGAGATCTGCAACCTTCACGTCGAGGTTCGAAGCAGCGGCGAGAATTTTTGCGGTTTCCGCCGGATGCGCTTTGGCGTATTCGTGCCCGAGTTCGTAAGCACGCAGCACGACGCGCACGACGTCGGGATGCGCAGCGAGAAAGTCTTCGCGAACGTTGAGCGCCCCATACGTGTTCCAGGCGACGTTGCGGTAGAGCAGCCGCGATCCGGCTTCGAGCTGCGATCCCGCCATGTGCGGGTCGAGGCCGGCCCACGCATCGACTTGACCGCGCTCGAGTGCGATGCGACCGTCGGGATGTTGGAGCTCGACGATCTGGACGTCGTTCGATGTCAGTCCGACCGATTCAAGCGAACGCAATAAGAAGAACCACGGATCGGTCCCGCGCGTCGCCGCGATCTTCTTGCCTTTCAAGTCACGCAGCGATGAAAGTTTGGAATCCTTTCCGATCACGATCGCGGTCCATTCCGGCTGCGAATAGAGAAAGACGGTGTGCAGCGGCACGCCGTTGGCGCGTGCCAGGAGCGCCGCGCTTCCGGCCGTCGACGCGAACTGCGTCGAACCCGAGGCGAGAAATTGGTTGGCTTTGTTTGAGCCGAGCGACAGCACCCACGAGACGGTGGTTCCGTTCGCGGTGAGCGCGCGGTCGAGCCAGCCGTTTTGTTTAAGAATAAGGCTGACCGGGTTGTAGTACGCATAGTCGACGGCGATGGCGTCGAGTTTGCTCTGGGCCCGCGCACGCGCGGGGAGGGCGAGAGCGGCGAGCGTAGCGGTTGCGAGGGCGATTGCCTCGCGCCGGGTGGGGACCATGATTGCCTCCTTTTGAGACGGGAAAGCAAGAAAGAAAGAAGCCCTCCGCCGATCGGCGGAGGGCTTCGTTCATCGAAATTCGTGTCGCGCGCTATTTCGAGATGCGAGAAGCCAACCTACGCCGATCGGGCGCCGGGACGGGGCACATGTGACACATAATGTGCAGGTTGGACATGGACCCGACGATAGCATGAAGGTGGTCGCCGGTCAACTAGGAGCGATGATCAGCGCCCTGCGCCAGCACTACGGCGCGCCCGAGTTGGCCGAGCCGCGTATGCCTTTTGAGCTGATCGTGTGGGAGAATTGCGCCTATCTCGTGGACGACGAGCGGCGCGAGCAAACCTACGAGCATCTGCGCAAAGCGGTCGGGATCGCTCCCCAAAAGCTGCTGGCCGCAGGCGCGCGGAAGATCGAGATCGCGATTCGTGAAGGCGGTATGCAGCCGCCGCATCGCGCCGCCAAGGTGCTCCGTTGCGCCGAGATCGCACTCACATATGCCGATGGTGATCTGGCCGGCACGCTCGCCGCCATGAAAGCAAAGCCGCAACGAACGTTGCTCAAGCGATTCCCGGGCATCGCCGATCCCGGCGCCGACCGGGTGCTGCTCTTGTGTGGGTTCTCAAAAGCGCCGGCGCTTGATTCCAATGGGCTGCGGGTACTGGAGCGGCTGCATGTGGTGAAACCCGGACAAGCGTATGCGGCGGCCTATCGTGCAGCGATCGCCGCGCTCGTCGAGGCGGGCGTCGCCGGTCCAAAGGCAGTTCAAGCGTACGCCCTGCTGCGCGCCCATGGGCGAGAATTGTGCAAGCGAGCGGCGCCTCTCTGCGCCCTCTGTCCGCTCAAGCGTACGTGTCCTTCGGCAAGCGAGCGAACATCTTCTCGCTCTTGAATCTTGGGCGCGCGCAACCGATTAGCTACGCATGGGACTTGCTCGCCCGCGGCGTTTTGCCGCCGGCGCGCTGGCTGTTCTGCTTAGCACAGCGGCGTCGCCTGCATCGGCTGCCTCAACCCCGGTAGCGACTTCGCATCTCGCAGAGTATGCGCGTGTGCTTACAGAGTTCAATCCGAATCTTTCAACGTTTGAGAGCCGCACGCTCGCCGATCGCGTTCGCATTGAATCGCTCTTTTACCGACTGGATCCACGGTTGCTCGTTGCGCTTGTTGCGACCGAGTCGTCGTGGCATCCATTCGCAGTTTCGCCGGTCGGCGCTCGCGGTCTCGGGCAGCTGATGCCGGGAACGGCCGCCGGACTCGGCGTTGACCCATTCTCGGCGCACGACAATTTGAATGGAACCGCGCGGTATTTGCGCGGCCTGCTGGATCGATATGCCGCATATCCGCAAACGGAACGCTATCGACTCGCGCTCGCGGGATATAATGCGGGCCCTGGCGCGGTTGAGCGCTTCGGCGGCATTCCGCCGTACAGTGAAACGCAAGCCTACGTCCGCAATGTGATGTCGCTCTACGATCGGCTTAGCTTGTACCTTTCGACGCATATCGACGAGTCAAACAACGTCGTGCCCGACGGCGTCGCCGTCGCAACCGTGCAGCAATCGGCGCAACATCGCAAGCGTGCGAGAGCACACGCGATCGCGCGCACGCAACCGCAAGGCCCGACGGCGATCATAGCCGATCTCTCGAGCGTCGCGCCCGACCCGCAGCCCACGCCTGCACCGCGCCATCGCGGCGTGTTCTACTACTTTTTCCATCATGGTCACTCGAGCGCGCCGAAGACCGAAGCTCCGGAGGTGATCGGCGTCGTGCACGACCTTGGCTTGCGCGTGCCGCCTACCGCTTACGGTGGGCGCCCGATTCGCGTGAATGTCCTCACGCCCGGTACCGCAGCGGTAACGCTGGTGGCACGCGTCGGTCAGACGTACATCGGAGCAGTGACCCTTCCAAGACACACGAACCACGCGCTATTGCGTGGTATCCCGGGGGCCGACATGAGCCGCGTGGTCGACATCTACGCCTACGCGCAAGGCTACGGCGAAGCACACGCGGCGGTGACCATTCTGCCCAAGACGGCAAATGTGACCGCCGCGAAATAAAGCAAGCGAGCGATGCCTCAAGGGGCAAAAGAGGACTGCCCTTTTGGCAGGCGCTTCTTGGGCCCGAAAGCTATAATGGGGGTAATCAGGGGGCGCAACAGAGCCCCCTTCCCTGTCTCCCGCAACGGGTCTATCGACATGCGAATCAAGTACGAAGTGTCGGCCGGCGGCTTGGTATTACGGCCGCACGAGTCCGGTTTCGACGCGCTGTTGATCGGGCGTGGTTCGCCCCGTATTTGGACGTTGCCGAAGGGGCACGTCGAGGCGCGCGAGTCCAACGAGCAGGCCGCGATCCGCGAAGTGCGCGAGGAGACGGGATGCTGGGGAGAGATCCTCACGCGGCTGTCGGAGATCTCGTATTGGTTCTACGTCGGCAAAGCCAAACACAAGAAAAGCGTGACGTTCTTTTTGATGCGCTACCTCTCGGGCGACACGGCGCACCACGACCATGAGGTCGATGAGGCCCGGTGGTTCGAGGTGCGCGCCGCGCGCAAAGCGCTCAAGTATGTAAACGAGAAGCGCCTGGTCGACATTGCGCTCGAGTACGTTGCCGCTAACCCGGCGCTCTTTCCCGAGACCGCTGTCGCCCTGGCCGAACCGAAGAGCTCTTGACCGACACCGACGCCCTTCACGTTCGGCTCGACGTTTTCGACGGGCCGCTCGACTTGCTCTTGAGTCTGATCAAAGAACAGCAGCTCGACATCTCTACCGTTCCGCTTGCGTCGGTGGCCGAGCAGTATTTGACCTACGTTCGCATGATGGAAGATCTCGATATGGAGGTCGCTGCCGAATACTTGGTCATCGCAGCCACGCTCGTCTTTCTCAAATCGAAGGCGCTGCTTCCGCCAATTCCGCAAGAGTTTATCGATGAAGGCGAAGAGTCGGCCGAGCAGGTCGAAGAGCGGCTGCGCCGCCGGCTCATCGCGTACTCACGCTATCGCGAGCTCGGCGTGCAACTGCGTACGCGGCAGGATGAGGCCAGCGGATTTTACTATCGTGACTCGGGTGATCCGACGAGCGAACTCGTGCAGCACTATCGTGTCGATCCCGAGAAACTCAAGCGCGCGTTCATCATTATGCTGCAGCAGGCGCGACCGGAAAAGCGCGAGGTTGTCCGCGAACGGGTGTCGCTGCTTGCACAGATGGACTATATCTCGCGCCAGGTCAAAGAACAGGGGGCGGTCTCGTTCTTTGCGCTCTGCCGGGAGCTCGGGATGACGCGCGAAGTCATTATCGTGACCTTTCTTGCTATTCTCGAACTCGTGCGGCGCCATCGCCTCGAGTTCGAGCAGACCGATATCGACGACGATATCCGGCTGTTTCCGATTTCCCATTCCGCCGCATAGAGAGTTTCCTTAACGTGGACACGCAAGAGTTGACCGAATCGCAGCAAACGCTCAGCGCTGAGGCGCAGGAGTTGCACGCTGCCGCCGAGGGCGTGCAGCCCGCAATCGAAGCGTTGCTTTTCGTGGCGAGCGAGGCGCTGGATTCCAAGCGCATCGCAAAGCTCACCGGCGAGGACGAGCGGGCGGTCGCGCTCGCGCTGCAGACGCTCGAAGAGCGCTACAGCAGCGGCGGCATCGTGCTTCGCCAGGTCGCGGGCGGTTATCGCTTGGCCACGTCGTCGGCGGTGCGTGAGATCGTGGAAGCCTATCTGCTACCGCCCAAGACGACGCTCTCGACACCGGCACTCGAAATGCTGGCCATCGTGGCGCATATGCAGCCGGTCACCAAGGGTGAGGTCGAAGCGATTCGCGGCGTCAATTCCGACAGCGTAACCAGCACGTTGCTGGATCGCGGCTTGATTGCGGAAGCCGGACGTAAAGATGTCGTCGGCCGGCCGATGACCTACAAGACGACGTCGCTCTTTCTCGAATCCTTCGGCTTGCGGTCGCTCGACGATTTGCCGCAGCTCGAACTCGAACCCGGCCAGCCGCTCGAGCTGAATTTGATCCTTCCACCGACAGCGCCCGAGTCGCCAAGCGAACCGGTGCCGCAGGAGCCCACGTGACCTCATTTGACCAACTGGTAACCGAGTACGATGCGGGTCGACTAGGCTATGCGAACGATGTCTACAACAATCTCGTCGCCTTCGGTCTATCGCCTCGGCACACCATCGTCGATATCGGTTGCGGAACTGGCCTTGCGAGCGCGCCGCTGATCGAGAACGGCTACAACATCACCGGGGTCGATCCATCCGAACCGATGCTGGCCGTTGCGCGCGAGCGCTATCCGGAAGCGACGTGGGTGAAAGGCTCGGCCGAAGCGCTGCCGTTCGGGCCGGCATCGTTCGACGTCGCGATCAGCGCGCAGGCCTTTCATCACGCCGACGCGCGAGCGGCCCTTACCGAGATCAAACGAGTGGTCCGGCCGCGCGGTATCGTTGCGATCTGGTGGAAGGGCCTGATGAGCGACGACCCCGTCAAGCAGCTGCGCGACTCGATTGCGCGCGACATGGGCGTCGCGCCCCTCAACAGCAACTGGCGCGGGGGCTTTCGGGATTTCTATTCGTCGGGCTTCGCCGAGACCGCGGTCCGAGTAATCCCGTGGAGTACGATCGTCACGCTCAGCAAGTTCTTGCAATACGAGCGTTCGCGAAAGATCGTGCGCGACGAGTTCGGTACGCACGCGCCGGAGTATTTCGAACGGCTCGAAGCGCGGTTGCGCGAAACGCTCGGTCAAGGCGATCCGATCCTGCCGCTCGCGTACACGCACTTCCTGTACCTGGCAAGAACCTAGTCGATGCGCATCGGGGTCCACGTGCGGGTCTCGGGCGGATATGCAAAGGCGACCGATTACGCGAAGTCGCTGGGATGCACGGCGCTCCAGATCTTCTCGAGTAATCCACGCAGCTATCGCGTTACCAAGCTCGATGCGCCCGCGCTTGCCGCGTTCGCAGCGATGCGCCGCGAAGCCGGCATCGATCCGTGTGTGATTCACACGCCATATCTCATCAATCTCGCGAGCGACGATCCGAAGGTTCTCGCCGGATCGATGGGCCTATTGCGCGCCGATCTTGCCAGTGCCGCGGCGGGCAGCATGGCCTATGTCAACACGCATTTAGGATCGTACGGCACGCGGGACCGCGCCGAAGGGTTTGCTGCGATTTGCACGGCGCTGGAAACAGTGCTCGAAGGTATCGCGCCTGGGGTGACGCTGGTGCTCGAAAACTCCGCCGGCGCGGGAAACCTCGCGGGCGGCACGCTCGAAGAACTCGGGCGTTTCGTCCAGGCGGTGAATCACCCGCAGTTGGGCGTGTGTCTTGACACCGCGCACGCCTGGGCATCCGGCTATGAAATCAATTCGGCTGCGGGCGTCGATCAATTCCTAACGCAAGCCGATGAAGCCATCGGGATGAATCGGATTCCGGTGTTTCATTTCAACGATACCCAAGTGCCGCTCGGGGCGAGCCGCGATCGTCATTTTCACATCGGTGAGGGACTGATCGGCTTCGAGGGCTTTCGCGCGCTGCTCGCGCACCCGGACATGCGCGAGAAGACGGCTATCCTGGAAACGCCCGGTGAAGAGGCAGACGACCAACGAAACATGCAAACGATTCTAGCCATCGCGCGCGGCGTGAGCGGATCGGCCGAAGGCCGAGCGCCACAGATTCAGCGCAGCTGAATCCTGGTGGGGTTCGTAGCGCACTTTGACATCGACGCTTTTTACGCAAGCGTCGCGATTCACGATGATCCGAGCCTGCGCGGCAAGCCGGTAGCCGTTGCCGGCCGCCATCGTCGCGCGGTCGTGCTCACCGCATCCTACGAGGCGCGCCCGTTCGGCGTGCGCTCCGCGCTGCCGCTTTACAAGGCGCTCGAACTGTGTCCGCAGCTCGTTGTCGTACCGCCTGACATGCAGCGCTATAAGAACATCTCACGCGATGTCTTCGCGATCTTCGCGGCGCGCGGCCACGCCGTCGAAGGGCTGTCGCTCGACGAAGCGTTCGTCGATCTCGGTGAAATGTCGCTCGACGAAGCGAGCGCGTATGCCGCGGAGGTCCGCGCTGACGTGCACGAGCGCACCGGCTTGACGGTAAGCGCGGGCGTTGCGACCGGCAAAATGGTCGCCAAGACGGCGTCAGATAGTTGCAAGCCCGATGGCCTGCTGGCGATTGCGCCGGGCGGCGAAGCCGCGTTCCTCGCGTCGCTGCCCGCCGCACGACTGTGGGGCGTCGGGCCGAAGACGGCGGCACGATTGCAAACCTTCGGGATCACCACGATCGGTCAGATCGCGTTACTCGAAGATGCGCAAGCCCGCGCGATCTTCGGCTCTTGGGGGCCCAACGTTCGCGATCTCGCGCGCGGCATTGATACTCGTAAGATCGAACCCGAGCGTGAAACGAAGTCGATCTCGTCGGAGACGACCTTCGAGTATGACGTGCGTGACGAGAGCAAACTGATCGAGGTGCTGCGCGAGCAGGCGGTCGACGTGGCCGAAAAGCTCGAGCGCGATGGCTGCGTCGCGTCAACCGTCGGCATCAAGGTCAAGCGGTCGGATTTTCGTGTCTTCGGCAGACAAACGCACTTAGCCGAGCCGACGCGCGACGCGCGACTGATCTATCGCGCGGCTATGCACTGTTTACGGCGTGCGAATTTGGCCGGGACGCCGATTCGATTGCTGGGTCTCCGCGTTGCGTCGATTGCGCTCGGCGACGCGAAGCAGATCAGCTTGTTCCAGTCAGGTCGGAACCCGTAACGCTTCCAGTGCGATTTTCACGTGCTTTTCGGGTGCGAACTGCGAGTTGAACGCGTAGATGATCGTTCCCTGACGATCGATCACGAACGTGGCGCGCCCGGGCAGAATGCCTAACGTCTTGGGAACACCAAAGGCTTTGCGCGCCTCACCGTCCGGATCGCTCATCAGCCGGTACGGCAGGTGGTGACGCTCGCGAAACCGCGCATGGCTTTGGGTGTCGTCGGAGCTGACCCCGATCACGTCGGCACCCGCTTCCACAAATGCCTGGTAATCGTCGCGAAAAGCGCAGACCTCCACAGTGCAACCCGGCGTATTGTCTTTCGGATAGAAAAACAACACCATCGGCCGATCGATCAGCGAGCCGAGCAAGATGGTCGCGCCGTCGGCATTGACGAGTGGAACATTCGGGATATGCTCTCCGCGGGCTAGCACGGTGTGACACCATGGTCGCAGGTCAGATGTGGTCGCAGCTCCATACGCCGTCGCCTTTCTCGCCGGCAGCCACGTTCACCCATCGCTTGGCGGCGGGCGAGAGCGGCGCAAC
>PMUE01000371.1 GCA_003167055.1 Vulcanimicrobiota bacterium
GTTGTACCGGCGCTGCGTGCGCGGGCGCAGCGTGTTGAACCGGAGCTGCGTGCGCAGGCGCCGCGTGTTGGACCGGAGCTGCGTGCGCAGGTGCGGCGTGTTGTACCGGCGCTGCGTGCGCAGGTGCGGCGTGCGCCGGAGCGGCATGTGCCGGAGCAGCATGTGCCGGAGCAGCATGCGCCGCAGCGGCATGCGCCGGGGCGGCATGCGCCGGGGCGGCGTGCGCCGGAGCAGCCTTCGCTGCCGCCGCAGCGTGATATGCCGGCGGTGCGTGCGACGCGCTGAACGGACGCGAAACGGCCGCGGCGGACGAAGCTATTTTTCCGTGGTTGGTGTTATAGCGGTACGTCGGATCGCCCTTGGCGTAGTTTGCGTGTTGCGTTTGCGCCGCAGTCATCCCGTAACGCCGTTGCGAATACGCTTGCTGTTGAGCCGCGCTCGGGCGCGCGGCAATGCCGTGCGGTCCGCCGTTATATGCAACGCGATTGTTCCAACTCTGATATTGAGCGCGATTGGCGTACGTGTAACCGCGGACGGCGCCGGCGTTACTCACCGCGGTATTGTAGTAGAAGTTGTTTCCCTGCCAGCGGCCACCGGCGTAGCCGTTGCCGTAATAACCATAGCCGTAGTTGANNGCCGCCGTAGAAGCCGATGGTCGGCCCCCAGTACCCGGCGTTAAATGCGTACATGCCGTTGTTCCAGCCCCAATATCCGGGCGTCCAATACAGCCCGACCGAGGGCGCCGTCACCCATGTCCCAGGTACCCAGTAGTAGCCGTCAACCGGATCCCAGGCCCAATACCCGGGCTGCCAAATCATGTTCGGTCCGGGGCAAGGCGGCTGCGTGTAATACGGAATCGCCGGCGGCCCGATGGCCACCGAGATGCCGAGCGAAACCTGAACGTTCGCGGGAGCGGTGGTCGTGCCAATAAGCAGCATGCAAGCGACCGCCAGCGTGCCGAGGATGTTAATAAGACGAGTCATTGTTGTGTGCGTACCTCTTCATCGAGCGCAAGCTCTATACCCGATAACGATGCCCGCACTCAAGGTGGTCCCAAACTAATCAGACCTTCATTTTTTTCCCTCGTAGAAGCAGCGGGCGCACATTGGCCGGTACTCGACGTCCCCCTCGATCGCGACTTGCGCGCCGGCAAACAAGCGCTCCCCGTTGACGAAACGGGGGTTCATGGTGGCTTTGCGCCCGCACGCGCAGACGTTTTTGAGCTCTTCGACGCTGTCCGCGAGGGTGAGCAAGTAGGCCGAACCAGGGAAGGGCTCGCCGAGAAAATCGCTGCGGATCCCGTAGCAAATGACCGGAATTCCGAGCAAGTGCGCTCCACGATGTAATTGACGGACCTGAGCGGGCGACAGAAACTGGGCTTCGTCGATCAGCACGCAGGCGATATCGCGCATCTCGGACATTGCCCCAAAGAAATCGAACGCCTCATCGTACGTCTGCGCCTCGCGCTGCGGGCCGATGCGCGACGCGATGATTCCCTGCCCGAACCGGTGATCGATCGCCGCCGTGTATAAGACCACCGCTCGTCCGTGCTCTTGATAGTTGTGCCCGACTTGAATCAACGCCGTCGACTTTCCGGCATTCATGGCGGAATAGCGAAAATACAGCTTCGCCACTTAGCGCAACGTTTCGAATGCCGCGAGCGCGCGATCCATTTCGTCTTTGGTCAGTGCCGCCGAGAGCTGCGTGCGGATGCGCGCAGTTCCTTCGGGCACAACCGGGAAGCCGAAGCCGGTGACGAACACGCCGCCCCGCAGCAGTTTGTCGCTCATCGCAATCGCGGTCGCCGTTTCGCCGACGATGATCGGCACGATCGCACTCGGACCGTCGAGCGGCTTGAAACCAAGCCGAGTCAAACCCTCGCGAAAGTAGGCAACATTCGCCCGCAAGCGATCCACGAGTTCGGGGTGCGCATCAAGATAGTCGATTGCCGCAAGCGAACTGCATGCCACGGTAGCCGGCAACGCATTGGAAAACAACTGCGGGCGCGAGCGTTGGATCAAGATATCGATGAGCGCGTGGCTGCCCGCAACGAACCCGCCGGCCGCCCCGCCGAGCGCTTTGCCCAGGGTCCCGGTGATAATGTCCACATCACCGGTGAGGCCGAAATGCTCGATCGTTCCACGGCCGGTCTTCCCCATCACGCCGGTGCCGTGCGAATCGTCGACGATGCTAACCGCGCCGTACTTCTTACAGAGGGCCACGATCTCGGGGAGTTTCGCGAGCGAACCTTCCATCGAAAACACGCCGTCCGTAACGACTAATATCGGCGCGCATCCTTCGGCCGCTTTGAGCTTGGCTTCGAGGTCGGCCATGTCGCTATGTTTGTAGACCGCGCGCTTGGATTTGCTGGCGAGCCGCACGCCGTCGATGATCGAGGCATGATTGAGCTCGTCGGAAATGATCGCCGAACCTTCACCGCACACTGTTGCGAACAAGCCGGTGTTGGCATTCCAGCACGAAACGTAGGTCAACGACGCTTGCGTACCAAGAAACGTCGCGATCCGTTCTTCGAGCGTCCGGTGAATATCGAACGTACCGCAAATGAACCGGACCGACGCCGTGCCAGCTCCGTACTTGCGAAGGCCCTCAATCCCGGCTTCAATGACCTCGGCCTGATCGGAGAGGCCAAGGTAGTTGTTGCTCGAGAGGACGATCACGTCGCCGGCCTCTTCCATGTGCACTTCAGGCGCCATCGGCGTGGTTATATGCCGCAGATGTTTGTAAGTGCCCGCTGCTTTGAGCGCATCGAGTTCGCTCTGCAGCTGGGTGTCAAATGCCGAATTCACTTTGCAATATCCCCTTTGACGTCGAGCACGATCTTGGCCGCCTCGCCGTTCCGCATCAATTCGAAGGCGCGATCGAACTCGCGCATGGGAAGCACGTGCGTGATGATCGGCCGAAGATCGATGCGACCGCTTTTGACCAGCGCCTGCGTCTGATACCACGTTTCGAACATCTTGCGTCCGTTGATGCCGAGCACGGTGAGGCCTTTGAAGATAATGCGCTCCGCAAGGTTGAGATTGACACTGTCGCCCGGGATACCCAGCAGTGCAGCGGTCCCACCGTTACGCACCATCTGCAGTCCCTGATCGATGGCGCTCCCGCTACCCGACATCTCGAGCAAGACTTCGACGCCGTCGCCGTTCGTGCGGCGCTTGATCTCGTCAACCAAGCCCGGCGTGCGCGCATCGAACGTCTCGTCGGCGCCTAAGCGTTTAGCTAATTCGAGTTTGGAGGGATTGACGTCAATAGCGTACACCGATGCTGCGCCGGCAGCGCGCGCAACCGGAATCGCCATGAGTCCGATCGATCCGACGCCGGTGATGACAACGCTCTTACCGCTCACGCCGGCCGACATCACAGTGTGAACCGCGTTGCCGAGCGGATCAAACACCGCGGCGAACTCGTCGGGGATCGCGGGATCGAGTTTCCAGACGTTGTATTCGGGCATCGCGATGAATTCCGCAAATGCACCGTCGCAATCGACGCCGATGATCTGCACGTGTTCGCAGATGTGCGCTTCGCCGGTGCGGCAGAGCAAACACGCGCCACACGAGATGTGTCCTTCGGCCGAGACGCGATCCCCCGGAACTATGCCGCGAACTGCTTCTCCCGCGGCGGCAACCGTGCCCATGAATTCGTGTCCGACTGTCAGCGGCGGATGGATGCGCCGCTGAGCCCACGCGTCCCAGCCGAAAATGTGCCCGTCCGTGCCGCAGATACCCGCCTTTCGCACCTTGATCAGAACGTCCGTCGGCCCGGGTTGCGGCACGGCGGTTTCCCGCAGCACCAAGCCGCGTTCGGGCTTCAGCTTGCGGAGCGCGGTCATTCGCGCGGGGATTTTCGAGGACGGGACGGTTCCGGTTTGCGCGAGCATCCCGGCGGTTTTCGCCTCCTTAGCCGTAGCGTCCCGTGATGTAATCCTCGGTGCGCTTGTCCTTCGGGTTTGTAAAAATTTTGTGGGTAGAGTCGACCTCGATCAACTCTCCCAGCAAGAAGAACGTGGTGAAGTCGGAGATTCTGGCCGCCTGCTGCATCGAGTGCGTGACAATGATGACGGTGTAGTCCTTCTTCAGGCCGCCGATAAGATCTTCGATCTTCGACGTAGCGATCGGATCGAGGGCCGAGGCCGGTTCGTCCATCAAGATTACTTCGGGTTCGACGGCAAGGACGCGT
>PMUE01000147.1 GCA_003167055.1 Vulcanimicrobiota bacterium
TCTATGTGGTCGCGACCCCCATTGGCAATCTGGAGGACATCACATTGCGCGCTCTGCGCGTGCTGCGGGAGTGCGACGTGGTCGCGGCGGAGGATACGCGCCATTCGGGACGGCTTTTGCAGCATTTCGGCATCTCCAAGCCGCTGCTGAGTTATTTCCAGTTCAATGAAGCCAGGCGCAGCGAGGAGATTTTGGAACGGCTGCGGCGCGGGGAGAAGGTCGCGCTGGTGACGGACGCGGGCAGCCCCGGCATCAGCGATCCGGGGTCGCGGGACGTCGCGTCGGCGTTGGCGGCGGGATTGCGGGTGGAGGCGGTGCCGGGGCCGTGCGCACTGGTGGCGGCCTTGACGGCCAGCGGATTGCCCACCGATGAGTTCCATTTTGTGGGATTTCTGCCGCATAAAAGCGGGCAACGCCGCCGGCAATTGGAGGGCCTGCGGACCGTTCCCGGGACGCTGGTTTTCTACGAATCGCCCTACCGGATTATCAAGTTGCTGGAAGAATTGGCCGGGTTGTACCCGATGCGTAAAGTGGTCTTGGCCAGGGAGTTAACGAAGAAGTTCGAGGAATTTCGACATGGCCTGCCGGGGCCGTTGCTGGCGGAAATCCGCGCCACGGCTCCCAAAGGTGAATTCGTGGTTTTATTGGGTCCTGAACCCGATTTATAATCTTGTCAAATTTTTTTGTTGATTCGCTCCGGCCTTTCCCGTAAGGTCGCGCCATTCAGCTTAGTCCCAGAGCAGAACGTTCGGTTTGAAAAGCCCGTGATGGGGACCGTTCGAGATAAAATGGGTAAAGAGTAAAGTTTTATGTCAGCAAAACTATTCGTCGGTAATCTTACCTTCACCGCGACAGAGAACGACTTGCAGGATCATTTCGCGCAAGCGGGCGTGGTGGTTTCCGTTAACATCATGCAAGACCGCATGACCGGTCGTTCGCGAGGGTTCGCGTTCATCGAAATGAGCACCAAAGAGGACGCGGAAAAGGCCATTCAGATGTTCCATTCCAAGGACTTCCAAGGTCGTCCGCTGACCGTCAATGAAGCTCGTCCCCGCGAAGATCGTCCGCCCGGCGGCGGCGGTGGTGGTGGCGGTGGCGGCGGACGCGGTGGCGGCGGTGGCGGCGGCGGCTACTACGGCGGCGGTGGAGGCTCGACGACGGGTGGTGGCGGCGGCGGTTCCTCATATGTTGATGGCGCTGCAACGTCGGCTTCGACCACGTCCGGCGTGCAGAGCGGCAACGGGCTCGTTATTCTGATCTGGTGAGCCAGCGCGCGATGTTGCGCAAATGTCTACCTAACGCTTACATGCAGACTGCATTAGCTCGCAGTCCGAAATGGGCGAAATCCTCGATTTATGGCGATTTCTCGGAGAGGTCGCAGTCATCCGCAGTTGAAGTTTAGGGGTTCGATTCCCGTTGGCGCTACCACTTGAGCCTCGTTACTACGGGGCTTTTCTTTTGTTTGTGGCTCATCTCGGTTTATTGGCTGGGGCGGCTATTTTGGCGCGACGTTAATGGTGACGGTCGTGCGTGTACCGCGATTGTCCTGGTACGTATACGTACACGAGCCGGGATAGCTGCCTTCGTAGACGTATTTGTTGATGACCTGAATGTCGCCGTTGCCGCCCATCGACGTGCTAATTGGATGAACGCGCGGGTATTCGAAGCACGTAGAGGCTTCCTTTACGATCTTGATCTCCACCCATTCGCCTTTTGAGGCGCCGGGTTTACGCGTGACGGTGACCGTCTCGCGTTGTCCAACCCGTAGGTTCAACGTCGAAGGCGAAGCGGTGAGTGTTGGATTGGCTACGGCTGTGGCTAGCGTCGACGCAGCAATGAGGCTGAAGGCGTTGACATGAAAGAGTGCGCGCGCGATGAACAATACGGGAACCTCCGTCTATCGGCTGATGACCGTCTCCCCCACAGGATCAGTGCGGGGGATAGATCTCGTAGGTGTTGTTACCGACCTGCCTGATGGTGCACGTCCAGGTAGCCCATCCGCGGGGTGGCATGGGTGTAACGTCCCACCGGCCGTTGCTACCTTGGCTCTTGACCCAAATCGCGCAACCGTTGCTGCGCTTCGTGTCGCGGAACGACACGGCGGTCGCCGCCATTGGGCAACGAAAGCCGCCGCTGATCTCGTGGCACTTGTTCGAGTCCCACGGCCTCAGGCCGTCTTTCCCGTAGACGTAGCAGTCGGCGCTGGCGATCCCCGTTGCGGCAAAAAGTGTTGCCAACAGCGCTCCAAAGAACCGATGTCCCACGATCGAGCCTCCTCGTCCTAGTAATCTAGATCCGGTCATCG
This sequence comes from Vulcanimicrobiota bacterium, assembly GCA_003167055.1. Classification (GTDB taxonomy): domain Bacteria; phylum Vulcanimicrobiota; class Vulcanimicrobiia; order Vulcanimicrobiales; family Vulcanimicrobiaceae; genus Aquilonibacter; species Aquilonibacter stordalenmirensis. The sequence continues at coordinate 2,306 of PMUE01000147.1, forward strand.
CGGCATCTTGTCGCCAAGCTCCAGCCAGCAGCCCCGTGAGCCTTTCTCGGGAACAAAGAAACCGATAACCTTGCCTTTACTGTCGATGGGGAAATTAACGTGGACGGCCGCCTCGGTGTCACAAAGCTTTTTGCCGTTCTTGTCCATGAACTCGTATCGCACGGTATAAATGGACATCCCCGCATAGTTCCCGGATTCCCAGGTGCGTTCCGATCTCGGACCGAGATGGCCCCAGTCTATCTGTCTTCCGGCATGGTAGATCGTAATCCAGACCGGGTTGTCCGAAGCATTCCAAGTGGTCATCCCGTAACGTGCATCCGCGCGCAACGCAGGAACAAGCATCGCGATTGTTAGCGCCAACAGAGCAAGGCGCACGATGTTAGGCAAACTATCAACCCTCCTTAGCGGATGGTGATGTAGAAGCGGGTATCGCTTTGCAAGGTCGCCGTACGCTGCACGTGCGGGACCGTGCTTGTGTCGTGATAGCTGGCCTCGACGTCCACGATGCGTCCGCCGTTGCAGGTGTCGTGGCGGGTCACTTCGGCGCGTACTTTGACGTCGCTCCAATCGACCGAGCCGGCGAAGTTCGCGCCCGCCTTCACGTAACGGGGCTGGAGCGTACCGCCGGCGACCTGCCAGGTCGGATGCTCGCCGCCGAGGCTGTGGTAGATGGTCACGTACGCGCAGAGCTTCGAGTTGTTGATGAATACGAAGCCCCCCATCTTTGCCGATGCGGGCTGCGGTGCGACCACCAGGACGAGCAGCAGCGCCGCCGCCGAACGAGCGATATTCACGGTATACTGTCTCCTTTTGCCTCTGCCGGAAGCACAGGCTTCGCAGTTCACGGCGGGAAGTCCCCACCTAGCGCGATGCGCAGTCCGCTTGTAGCGAGAGGGAGCTTATGAAAAAGGCCTTATTCTTCGTATTGCTCAGTTTGCTGCTTCCGATGGCTTTGCTGCGGCCGGCCGACGCCGGGCGCGAAGTTACCGCAAAAAACGAGACACCGATGTCGACTTTCACCGAATAGCTCGTTTTGTTATTGACCCAAATTCTTCCGGTCGCGAAGGCCGGCTGAATCAGTGCTAATGGAAGAACCAAGCTTAGCAATACAAAAAATGCTTTTTTTATCATCTACAATCCCGGTGCGATTGTGTTGACGGTGCAATAACCCTGCGCTGCGCTCGCCGGCATCAAGTTGAAATTAAATGCGACGACGTACTTGACGTTCGCCCAGCAACTGCCATGGCGGGTCGGGTGCTGCATCGTGCCGCCCACCATCACGACCTCTATTCCTGCGGTTCCGCACGGAGTGTCGATGGTTCGCGTCGACTTGGGAAGTATGTTATTTGAGTAGCTGTACGGGTTACATCCTTGCGTCGAAAAGGTAACGATAATGGGATAGTCCGTTTTGTTATGAATCGTGTAGATTTTGTTCGCGAAGGCCGGCTGACTCCAGGCCAGCGGAAGAACCAAGCTTAGCAACACAAAAAGAGCTTTTTTCATAAGGTCCTCTTTCAAGCTAGTGCGCTCGTGGCCGTCACGACCACTTTGGCGCAAGTACAAAACGTCCCTTGACGCAACCGGGGGGTTGCGTATATCCGCGCTGCGTGGTAAATTGACATGCAACTGGGGGGTTGCATTATGTGGACAACAACTGATTGCATCGAAAAAGTCGAGAAGTATTTGCTGTCGGCGCAATCGTGAAAGTTCTACCGGCTCTCTCGGCGCTTGGCGACGAGTCGCGCTTGCAACTCGTCATCAAGCTCTGTCGAAACGGGCCGCAGTCAATCGCAAGACTCACCGAAGGTGCAGGTATCTCGCGGCAAGGCGTGACGAAGCATCTGCACGCCCTACATGAAGCGGGTCTTGTTCGGCGCGAGCGCAGCGGTCGCGAACAAATTTGGAGACTCGAGCCCAAGCGCCTCGATGAGGTACGTCGCTACTTAGCGCAGATCTCGCAGCAATGGGACGACGCTCTCGAGCGGCTTAAGGCGGCGGTGGAAAAGGAACACTAGTTAGATTGGGGCGCAAGATTCGGGTAGACGGTGGACGTGCGGAGCGCTACTCTGCGCCTAGAATGATCACCAAAAACTCGTTTCAACCGGCGCTGAGTGCGGCATTTGAAGAGGCCGTTGCTTTTCTCGGCTCACTCGACGAGGCGAGCGTCAATGCAACGGCCGACGTTGAGGAGCTTCGAAACCGGCTCGTGCGACCGCTGGCCGATACGCCGCTCGATCCCGCGCTGGTCATCGAGGAGCTCGTTCGCGACGTGAAGGGCGGTTTGCTCGGGATGCCGGGCGGACGTTTCTTTGCATGGGTGATCGGTGGTTCGCTGCCGGCGGCTCTGGCGGCGGATTGGCTGACGTCGGCTTGGGATCAGAATGCCGCACTCTATGCATGCAGTCCGGCATCGTCAATCGTCGAGGAGGCTGCCGGCGCATGGCTCAAAGAGCTGCTTCGCATTCCGCCGGCCTCGAGCTTCGCCTTCGTCACCGGATGCCAGATGGTGCACGTCACGTGTTTGGCTGCCGCTCGTCACGCGCTGCTCGCACGCAGAGGTTGGGACGTGGAGGCTCGCGGGCTCGCGGGTGCCCCGTCGATTCATCTGATTTCAAGCGAAAATCGCCACGCCTCGATCGACCGCGCGGTACGCTTGCTTGGCCTAGGCACGGAGAACCTGGAATTCATTGAAGCAAACGTGTATGAAGCGATGCAGCCATCTGCGTTGCGTCGAATGCTGGGGGCGCATGAACACGGGTCGTGCATCGTGTTGTTGCAGGCTGGCGATATCAATACTGGCGTGTTCGACCCTTTCGAAACGTTGATCCCGATCGCGAAGGAGCACGGAGCCTGGGTTCACGTGGACGGCGCGTTCGGTCTCTGGGCTGCGGCTTCGCCGCGCTATCGCGCACTCACGGATGGTACCGAGGGCGCCGATTCATGGGCAGCCGACGGGCACAAATGGTTGAATGTGCCGTTCGATTGCGGGTATGCTTTTGTTGCCGATGCGCATGCGCATCAGGCGTCGATATCGGCGCGCGCACCGTACATTGCCGAGAGCGCAACTGCCCACGATCAAATCGATTGGAACCCCGAATGGTCCCGTCGCGCTCGGGGGTTTCCAACCTATGCGGCGCTACGACAACTCGGCCGCAACGGCGTTGCCGAGTTGATCGATCGATCGTGCGAGCACGCTCGAGCACTCGTTGAGGGAATCGGCGCGCTACCAGGCGCGCAAGTGCTATGGCCGCCGCTGCTCAATCAGGGACTCGTGCGCTTCGGCGATCGAACGGAAGAAGTGATTGATGGCATAGTTGCGGGAGGAGAAGCGTTCTTCGGCCCGACCACTTGGCGTGGCTTGCGCGCAATGCGCGTGAGTGTCCTCAATTGGCAGACGGCAGAAGGCGACGTGCAACGCGCAATCGCCTCCGTTGAAGCGGTCCTTCAGTCCCTGATATGTTGATAGCCCGCCAGGGAAGGCTTGCGGTCTGAATAGAAGCTATGCCCATGCTCTCATCACGCAGACCTATTCGTTCACGCAATCGCAGCCGGCTGCCGACGCCATGACGGCGCTCGAAAGTCTGTGCCCGTGATGCGCGCCGTTGTGTGCAAATCGTTTAGCGGAATCGATGACTTGGACTTGGGTGACATGGACGCGCCGAAACCGGGCGCGGGTCAAATTCTCGTCGATGTGCATGCCGCAGCGGTAAATTTCATGGATTGTCTGATGGTCGCGGGTAAATATCAGTTGCGGCCGCAAACGCCGTTCGTTCCGGGCACGGACGCGACCGGCATCGTTGCCGCCGTGGGCGAAGGCGTCACGCGCTTTAAACCAGGAGACCGCGTCGCCTGCAGCAATTGGACCGGCGCGTATGCAGCGCAGACGATCGCCTCAGAGCTCTCGGCGGCGCATCTGCCACCCGTTGTCGATTTTGAAACGGCAACGGTTGTGCGACACTGTTACGGCACCGCGTACTACGCGTTCGTAGAACGCGCGAAGCTTCAGCCTGGCGAAACCGTCTTTGTATCGGGCGCCGCGGGCGGCGTCGGACTTGCAGCCGTGGACTTAGCGCGAAGCCTCGGAGCCCGCGTCATCGGCGGCGTTGGTTCCCAAGAAAAGGTAGGGATTGTCCGCCAATACGGGGCGTATGAAGTCATCGACTACGTTCACGAGGATTTGCGCGAACGAATCAAAGCGCTGACCGATGGTAAGGGTGTGGATGTCTTCTTCGACGTACTTGGCGGCGACGTATTCATGACCATGACGCGACTCATGAACTGGGGTGGCCGGATGCTGCCGATCGGCTTCGCAAGTGGCGATATCCCGTCGGTCCCGATGAACCTAACGTTGCTAAAGAACTATTCGATCGTTGGCGTATTTTGGGGCGCGTGGGCCGAGCGCTATCGCGAAGCGAGCATTGCGGCCGACCAACAAATTTTCGAGTGGATCGCACAAGACAAACTCAAACCTCACGTGGGAGCGGTTTTTCCCTTGGAGCAATTCAAGACAGCGATGGGAACCGTGCTCGATCGGACGGCACAAGGGCGTGTTGTGCTGCAGGTACGCACGTAGCACTTTCGTGATCTAGCGCTCATTTTTTGCGTTTAAACGCTATCGCCTAGATAACGTTCGGCCACGTGAGGAAGAAGCGGCCGGGAGACTCCTCTTGGATACTGACCGTTCGCCTCCCGCTCTTGGTGACAGACGCTTCGCGAGTGAGAACCGTGTGCGTGCCGTTGGCGCAGCCGGCCAGCTTGATCTCGGTACGCAGACGAATCTGCGGCCCTAAGTCATCGTGATTGTATCGAATCGTATCTCGGTCCCACTTGTGCGGCTTGATGCACACGGCCCGATCGATGTGCCAAATCTGTCCTTTGTACGACCACGAGAAATCGACCCATGAGTCGTAGTTCGTGTCGTTGTTCACGACGAGGTCAGCGACATAAATAGTGCCCGTCTCTGCCTCAATCCGCACAGCAAAGAACGCAGATATTGCGATAAGTACGGGTAACATCCACGCAGTAACCATGAAACGCGAAGGTAATCGCATTGAAAGCCTCCATGACTATGTGATCTAGGTGTTGCCCACCTGATGCGTTGCGTTCACGTACACGATCGCAATTGCGCCAAGCATCAAGAGTGCCGAACCGATAAAAAACCCCACGAGCCAGGAGCCCGTGCGATCGACAAGGATACCGAAAATCACGGGTGAGAGAATGCCGGCGACACCAAACCCGGTGTTCATGATCCCGGAGATCGTTCCAGAAAAGTTCTGGCCGCCTAAATCCATTGCAACCGCCCAGCAAATGGACACGGCGCATTCCAGCATAAACATCGCAAGCGCCAGCAGGATGATCGCGGCGGTCACGTTGCCGACATAAATCGCCGGGAGAATGAACACCACCGTGCCGATGAACGCGCCGGCGATCAGCGTACGTCGCGCTAAGTTCAAGTCCCCCGTCCGTTTGTAGATGTAGTCGGAGAGCCAGCCGCCCACCAAATCGCCGGGGACGCCGCCCGCGAGCGGCACCGTTACGGCGAGGGCAAGCGCGCCGAACGAGATGTGACGCGCATCGGTCAGGTACGTGGGCAGCCACGTGAGGTAGATCCAAAACGTGTAGCCGTAGGCGAAATACGCGAGCGTCAAAAGCCACACATCGCGGCTTGCAAGGATCTGACCCCACGGAATGGCCTGTTGCTGTGGCGCATCGGGATTTGTCGACGAGGCACCGCGGATATAGTCGAGTTCCTGTTTGTTGATGCCGGGCATGTCCGCCGGTACGTTGCGATACATCAGGTAAAAGGCAACGGCCCACACGAGCCCGACCGCGCCGAGCGCGAAGAAGACGTACCGCCAGTTGCCGGCCCAGGCAACGATCGCCACCACGATAATCGGCGACACCGCGCCGCCCGTGCGCGAGCACGCGTGCAGTATCCCCTGAAGCGAGCCGCGTACGTTCTTCGGGAACCACGACGACAACGCGCGCGTCGAAACCGGAAAGCCGCCCGCTTCGCCCAGACCAAATAGCAAGCGCGCGGTGAACAATGTGAAGAAATTGACCGCGGCGCCCGTTGCGGCGGTGAACACCGACCACCAGGCCATCAGGAACGACAGCACGGCGCGCGGCCCGAAGCGGTCGCCGAGCGTACCGCCGACGATTTGCAGCAGCGCGTAGGTAAACGCAAACGCGGCAAACACAAAGCCCATCGTGGCTTTGCTGAAATGAAACTCCTTGATCATCGCGGGAGCGGTGACCGAGATGGCCGAGCGATCGAGATACGAGAGGAAATACAGGAAACAGATCAGTGCGAGGATCGTGTATCGTACGTGCGACGCTCGCACGCTACGCCGTGGCCATCGGCGCGAGCCTGGCTGGTGTTGGGTCAGTAAGGAATGTCAGCGCGGCGGACACACCGTCGCCATGCGGGATCCTCATAATGTCCAGACCCATCTGGACGCCGCAGAGCGTTCCGGCGAGCATCAGGTCGTTGAAATTTCCGAGATGCCCGATGCGGAACGCGCGGCCGGCGAGTCGTCCGAGGCCGGTGCCGAGCGACATGTCGTAGCGCTCGAGAATAGCTGCGCGTAAATCATCGGCGTTGGCGTTGTCGGGTACGACGATTGCGGTCACCGAGTTCGAATACTCGCGCGGGTCGGCCGCTTGCAGTTCAAGATTCCAGCCGTGCACCGCGCGGCGTGTTGCTTCGCCGTGACGCGCATGACGCTCGAAAACGGCAGGCAGACCCTCTTCGTGCAACATGGCGATACTTTCGCGCAATCCATACAACATGTTGGTGCTCGGCGTGTACGGCCAGAAACCGCTTTTGTTCGCGCTGATGATCTCGTGCCAATTCCAATAGGACTTGGTGAAGCGCGAACGCTGTGATGCTTCGAGCGCTTTTTTAGAAGTGGCGTTGAACCCGAGGCCCGGTGGCAGCATCAAACCCTTTTGCGATCCACCAACCGTCACGTCGATGCCCCATTCGTCGTGGCGATAGTCGATCGACCCGAGAGAAGAGATCGCGTCGACCATGAGGAGCGCAGGGTGCCCCGCGCGGTCGATTGCCGCGCGAACGTCGCGCACGCGGCTGGTGATGCCGGTCGAGGTCTCGGTGTGGACCACCATGACTGCTTTGAACTCGTGCTTGCTGTCGCGCGCGAGACGCCGTTCGACTTCGTCGGGGTCGACACCATGCCGCCAATCACCCGGCACAAATTCCACGTTCAAGCCGAGGCGTTCGGCCATCGTGCGCCAGAGCGAGGCGAATTGACCCGTTTCGAACATGAGGACATGGTCGCGGGGCGAGAGCGTGTTGACCAGCGCCGCTTCCCACGCACCCGTCCCCGAGGAAGCGTAAATGACGACGGGACTCTCGGTTCGGAAGATCGTCTTGATGCCGCTCAAGACGTCGAGTGCGAGCGCGGCGAACTCAGGCCCCCGATGGTCGATGGTCGGCATGTCCATCGCGCGCAAGACACGGTCCGGGACGTTGGTCGGCCCCGGAATCTGAAGAAAGTGGCGTCCGCTCATAAGTGGAGCCTTTCTACGCAGGGGGTGCTCGATTCTTGCGTAATGCGCGCACGATGAGCGGAAGCGCTTTTTCCTCAGGCCTACTGGTGTTGACTTCGGTCGTGGTGCTTGCCGGCTGCAGTTCGGGATCGGTTACGCCCGCAGCGACGCTATCGCCTTCGAACATTTCCGGCGATTACAGCGGGACGATGCAAGACGCGCAGGGCGGCAGCGGCCCGGCGACGGCGACCCTCGCTCAGACTGGTTCCACCGCCGGCGGCACGATCACCGTCAAAGAAGCCGCGCAGACGGTTGCCGCGCAGATTTCGCTCGCGATCGCGTCGTCGAATTCGCTGAGCGGATCGATGGTGATCGATTTTGCGAACGGAACGACGTGCACGTTCAGCACCACCGGAACATACAATTCGGCAACCGCGGTGCTCAGTGGTTCATACAGCGCGGTGACGAACTGCGCCGGCGACACGGGAACCTATTCGCTAACGCAGCAGTGTACCGACACCATCACCAGCGTCAGGCGCCGCGACGGCACCGGCGTGGTCGCCTGCTAACGTGGGCGCGAGCAACGCGAGCGATTCTTCTTGCTGCAGTTCAGAGCCCCGCTGGTAAAGCTGTTCGAGGTCCGCGTCGGGAAGTGCCGCTCCGATAGCGCGCGATGCCATTTCAAGCGCCAGCCGGTCGTCATCGTTGCGCGTCCACTCGAGCGCGCGGAGCTGTTCGCGCGCATAGCCAAATAGCAGCGCCGCGTCTTGCGGGAGCCGCTCCGTCAGGAACGGAGCCCAGTAGGCAAACGCGAGTGCGCGTATGAACGGAACGTTCGCCTGCAAAGAGAGATCGACCGCCTCGCGCGCGTGAGGTCTCGCAATGTCGAGCCGGCCAAGGGCGAGCGCGTACCCGGAAATGTTTACTTCGAGATAGGGACGGACGCTGCGATCGGCATACTCGAGTGCCTGCGTCGCCAGGTCGAGTGCCCGTTCACCCGATTCGCGAGAAGCCCACCACTGCAATATGCGGCACATCTCGTCACGATCATGTGCCGAGCGTGCAGCGCGTAAGGCCTCGTCGAATAGCTCACGCGCACGCTCGATCTCGGAAGGCGGCAACGAAAATGCGCAACGCCGGAGTACCGCAATTAGGAGTCGCGGTTCCTCCAGCTCGCGCGCTTCTCTGATTGCCTCCTCTGCTGGCGCCTTCGCCTCGTCGTATCGCTGCGCTCTGGCGAAGAGCTGCGCCTCTTGGGAGAGCGCCCGCACCAGACCGCGCGCATCGGGTGACTCGCGGTACCAGACTGACGCACGCCGCGCGCATGCAAGGGCCGCGTCAATGCGCCCGAGATTCCCCTGCATCATCGATGCGACGTACTCGATACGGCCGCTGGTAGCGGGCGAGACTGAATGCACCGCGCGCGCGACGTCGCACCAATGCAAGCCTTCACCGAGCAACTCCGTGCGCAAGAAGATTGGTCCGCAATCGGCGGCAAACTGCGCACCGGTGTTTCGGTCGCCGGGGCCTTCGAGCGTCCACGCTAGCGCTGCGCGAAAGTTGTCTATTTCCGGCTCGAGCCGCTCGATCCAGCCCGGCTGGACGCGTGAGTCGAACTCGTAGTATGCCTGCGCTGCAAGCGAGGCAAAATAACCCGCGTGCTGTTGCGACGCAATCGCCGTCGCCTGATGCTCGACGGCCTTCGTCGCAGCAAAGGCGCGAATCGTTTCCAAGAACCGGTAGCGTGTCGTCAGCGCGAGCGTCACCGTCAGTAGCGATTTGTCGGCTAGCGACGTGAGCAAGTCCAAGACCGCGAACTCATCGCAGTTGTCGCCCTCCCCGCAAACGGCCGACGCCGCCGCGAGCGAGAAGCTGCCGCGAAACGCCGCCAGCCGCTCGAAGAGCGATTGCTCTTTCGGGGTGAGAAGCTCGTAGCTCCACTCGATTGTCGCGGCTAGAGTTTGCTGCCGCTCGACGGTCGTGTGCGAGCCGCTGGTCAGTAGGCGAAACCGCTCGTCCAAGCGCTCGAAAATTTCCGTAAGACTCAACGCACGCGCGCGTGCCGCCGCGAGCTCGATAGCGAGGGGGATACCGTCGAGCCGTTCGCAGATATCGCGAATCACCGCGCTCGGTTCGCGAGGATCGAACTGCGGCGACACTGCTGCTGCGCGCGCTGCAAAAAGCTCGACGGCAGCGTTTGACGGCAGAGGCCCAAGGCGGTACACTTGCTCGCCTTCAGCGTGCAGTAGCTCGCGGCTCGTCGCCAAAATCGATACGCGCGGACATGCGGCGAGAATGCGCGCGACCAGGGCGGCCACGTCGGCAACCATGTGCTCGCAATTGTCGATGAGCAAAAGCAACTGACGCGGCCGAAGATAGTCCAACAAGCGAGCTGTCTCAGCTTCGCCCTCGGCAGGCCCGGCATCCAGCGTGGCGAGGAGCGTTGCGGCGAGCAACGATCCGGTGGGAATCGGCGCGAGGTCGATGAACCAGGCGCCGTGCTCGTATCGCTCGAGACTATCGGCAGCGCATGTGAGCGCGATGCGGGTTTTCCCGACGCCGCCGGATCCCGTGACCGTTACCAGATGCGACTGCGTCAGTGCCGCGTTAATCTCGGCTTGTTCGCGTTCGCGACCGATCAACGGCGCGAGATTGGCGGGAAGATTATTGGGAGCGCGCGCGGTTTGCGGGCGAAGTCGGGGATCGAGCTTGACCAGCGCGCCCGCCAGATCTTCGGCGAGCCCGGACAGCATCTGCGTTTCCTCTTTATCGTAGTCGCTATGGTCGGCATCGACCGAAAGAAAACCCACCAGCTCGCCCGCGGCCGTCATCGGGAACGCGTGCGTCCCGAGTGCCAGTGACTTCAGCTGCCCGGGTCTGGCCGGCGCTCCGCTCGAGCGCAGGCGGACAAGGAGTGGATCGCTTAGCGCCAGGTCCGGGGCGGGGACATCGTACGACGACGCCGCTGCCGCAAAGGTGTCGCGCCGCAGATAGACCGCGCTGGCGCACGCTTCCAGATGATGATCGACGGCCTCGATAACGCGTCGCAGAAGCTGGTTCGAGTCACTAAACGACGTAAGCTCTCGACGAAACTTCGCCAACGCCGCGAGCGCGTGGTGTTTTCGCTTGTGGAACGCGACGTCGAGTGCCGCTTCAACGCGCTGGTGAATGGGACGAAAGACCAACGTGCCGACGAGCACGATGCAGATTTCGATTGCGGTGCTGGCCGCTCTCGATCGATCCGAGACGAGCCGCTCCGTGGCCCATTCTGCGAGCGCGAGGAGCAACACGATCCCCGTGGTAACGGCCGTATACGCAAACACGTGTGCGCGACGGCGAAGGCCCGGGCCGGCTCTAAGCACACGTCGAGCCTTGCCCAAAGGCGAACCTTAGCCCTTCATCGGGTGGCCGGAAACATCTCGCCTGAGAGCGTTGCCGGAAATGCGACGTGATCGTAGGCGAACGTCATCGTTACGCGCTTCACCCCAATACCCACGGCACGGCCGACAAAGTCCATCGTTCCACTACGAACCAGCGACGCGCCGTCCACGTCGGCGATGTTCAGCTCGGTCGTGAACGTGTACCCCACCGCGACGATACTCTGGCGCATCTCAAAGCGCACGGAGCAGAAGCGGTTCGTGCGCTCGTCGATCACCGCATCGGTCAGCGGGTGGTCGAGCGGATCCTTTCGCGCGATCAAATGCAGGCGATGCGCGGGATCACCGTTTGCGCACGTTGCTGCGCCGCCATCGCTGACGTTGTAGAACGCCACGCCCATCGCTCGGACGGCCGCAATCACCGGCAAGCCGTTCGCGTCAGGTGTCGGCAACGGCGGCATGGTTGCCGAATCCGAGCGTCCGCCAAAGCCGTATCGGATCCAATCCTCGATACCGTTCCATGTCGGATCGAAGATCGGCGAACGGACGATGCCCCATCCCTGCGGTGTTAACACGGAGGTCAGATCATCGCTCTTTTGATACGCCGCCGGGAAGGTTGCATCGGGTTTGCCGCCGCTCAACGTGAGGCCGATCGAGGCCCTACCGTTTGGCTCGCGCGTGAGCACGAAACCCAGGCCCGTGATATGCACGTGCACATCGTACGTCGCATAGTTTGGCAGCGGAACATCGCGCATCGCGTCGACCGCTTGTGAATAGTACTGCTCTGCCGACGGCGGCGCTGGAACGCCCACCACTGCAGCCAAAATGAACGAGAGCATCATCGCTGCCTGCGGTAGCGCGCCTGATCGACAACTTCGTCAACAGCGGAAATAACGACGGAAGGACGGTAAAGTTGAATCGCATGGGGCGAACCCGCAACGACGAAATGCGCACCGACGGAGGATAGCCCAGCAATGTGCTCTTCGGCCTCGTCCTTGGCGAGCCAGGTCGCGCGCTGCGCGGCCACCGATATCGGACCACTGTCGTCGACGTCACCGTCTTCGGAGTCCGTGAGGACGATGAGTGGTAGATCGCCGTACGGACGATGCGCTGCGCGAACCTCTGCCGCGCTTTTGTCGGACGCCTCGAGCTCGAGCGCCTCGTCTTTCCACAGTGAAGCTCGGTTCAAATGTTCGCCGCGCACCTCTGCAATGGCGCAGGCAGGCGGTGAAATCGTCGGACAGCCGGCTGCACCTAGACGCTCACGATAAGCGGCGAGACCACCTAAGAAGAAGGCGCATGTTCCCCGTGTGACGGTTACCGCGCAGTTGTCGAACTGCCTGTACCAATTGTGCACTTGCTGGTTGTACCATTGGCCTGATTTATGCATCACGGCCGTTACAATTTTCGAATCGTCGGCGAGCGTGTCAAATTCCGAATCTGGATCGACCTCGACAAGGCCAACGACTTCGGCCGGGTAACGGTACTGATAGAGGCGGGTATACAGTCCGCCGCTCGACCATCCAACAAGTACGTACGGCGGCGCGATTCCGGCACCGCGTAGGAGTGCGTGCAAATCACGCACGACCGCTGCTGCGTCCCGTGGGGCGGCAGCGGGATCGCTAAACCCTAATCCGGCTCGATCGTACGAACAGACCCTGGTACTTTTTGAAATCGTGGGTTGTACTAATCGCCAGGCGGCCGAATCGGCGATGAGCCCCGCCTCGAGAATCACCGTCGGGGATCCCGTTCCCGTGCAGATGATGTTCAGCCGGCGCCCGCCCATGTCGACGAGACGTTGAGGATGAAGATACCAGTTGACATTGTAGGGCTGGGTCTTGTGCGGTTGAGCTGCAGCGACTTGCGTCAAAACAATTGCGCAAATGATCGCAGCACGAAATAAGCACCGAAATGCGTTCACGCGGGCTCCTTGATGAGAATTAGGTTACGTTGCCTATCCTGCGTCCGACGATCTGATAGACGGCGGCGCCAACACACATCGCTGGGATGACTCCCCCAAGCTCAATCCACGCACAAAGCGGTGCTTGAGAACCCGGGTGACCGGCGACGGCTGGGATAACGAAGCAGAGAACTAGAAATAACGCTGCACAAAAGGCAACGCGCAGACCATCGGTCCGAACGAGCCGCGCAAGGATCGCGCCGAAAACTACCGCATCGGTGTAGTTGATGCAAAGCCAGAACCAGGTTGGGCCGGGATTCGCACTGCCGAATACACTCTGGATTACAATCTCGATCACCATGAGCACCGAGACCATGGCGAGTAGTACAGCGAACGCAATGAGTGCAACGCCGATGCGACGACGTGCCGATCTGTTCGATCTGGAGTACGAGAGAAGCGACGGTATTGAAAGCACCGTTTGCGCCCAATACCAGCGATTCGCAGCCTTCGCTCCGCGTAAAGACGCAATGCGAAGGTATTCCTCATGCAGATCGCCCGCAACAACGACGTAGTCGCCTGCAGGCGCGGCGGCTGCGAGAAGCGCTTGAGCGAGGGTAGGCGGCCTCACGCGGTCGCGTCTCGGAGCGACACACCCGCGTGAAGTCGTTCCAGCGTGTGTCGCGCATTTTTGAGTGCCGAAACGCCGTCAGCCTGGACCTTGAAGTGACGTTTGGCTTTGCCGCCGCGTTCAGCGGTCGGCTCGCCGATCCAAGAGGAAACCAAACCCTTTCGTTCGAGACGCTCAAGTGTCGCGTGGACCGCGCCGATCGCGGGTGAACGACCCGTTACGTGCTCGATTTCAGCGCGAATCATTGCGCCATACACACCGTCGCCCAAACGGAGGACGGTCAGCAGAACGATATGCTCGAACTCGCCGAGGTACTCACTCTTCGCCATATTATCTACATAGTAGATAATATCAGGGCTTCTGTCAACCCGCGGTGAGCGATGCTAGAAGCAACTCGAGCCCTGCGGATACGGGCCGAGGTCAAGGCCGATCGTGAAGCGCCCGTTGTTTTCGTTGATCGTCGCTTTGCGCGGACTCAGCTCCCACTGGCCGTTCATCTTGACTCGAGGCACATCTTCATTGCTGCGGACGTCGCCAACGTTTGGTGAACCCTTACACGGGACGCTCTTGTAATTCATGACTTCCGCGCGAGCCCCGATCTGCGGGCCGAGATCGATATAGTTAAATGCGATCCATGAGGACCACGAACCATTCGGGACCACCTCGTGGGCGCGTTCGATTTTCCAACCGGCCTGCAGGACGTACGAATAGTAGAGCGTCGCCCAGACGCAGTACTTCGTGTTGTTCTGGAACGTGACGAACGTGCCTCCGCGGCAGCCCGCGAGCGCGGGGTTCGTTGTTAGGAATGCGAGGAATAGCGATGCGGCCAGGACCGAAATGCGACGAATCATAGTACCTCCGAAAAGGAAGCTTCGGCGGGCAATCAGCGCTTACTTCTTATCGTGTTGCGCCGCGTTCCTCGCCGGTGCCAAGGAGGTTCTTGCGCAGCTTCATCCGGTTCAAGGAAGATCACGAGCACCGTTGACTTTTCGCTCGACACAGCGCTAGATTGGCGTATGCCGAGCTTTGGGGAACTGCTGCGGCAGTTTCGGACTGCCGGCGGCTTTTCACAAGGGTTCTTAGCGGAGCGCGCACGACTAAGCCGCGAGGCGGTAAGTGCGCTTGCGCGCGGCGCGCGCCGCGCACCCTATCGCGTGACGGTTGCGCTTCTCGCCGACGCGTTGGGGCTGTCAGTTGAGCAGCGAGCGGAACTCGAGTTGGCCGCGGCACACGGACGAGCCCGCACAGCACGTGAGAGCCCAACGCCGGGCGAACCACGGCACAATCTCGCGCTGCAGCTGACCTCGTTCGTGGGACGAGAACGTGAACTCGGCGATCTCACGGCGCTCCTTGCAAAGCATCGTTTGGTTACGGTGACAGGTTCGGGTGGGATCGGGAAAACGCGCGTTGCGCTCGAGGTTGCGGCACGGATCCTCCCAAGCCGAGGCGACGAAATCTGGTTTATCGATCTTTCGGCCCTCAGCGACGGCGCCTTGACCGCAAGCAAGATCGCCTCGGTTATGAATATCGAGTTCGATGCGCGCGGCGAACCTGCAGTTGAACTCGCGCGAAGTCTTCGCGGCCGCAAACTCGTGCTCGTCCTCGATAACTGCGAGCACGTCATCACTCACGTCGCCGACGTCGCGCGCGCAATCCTTCAAACGTGTCCAACGGTCACGATATTTGCCACGAGCCGCGAACGTATCGGCATTGTAGGCGAAGCTACGTACCGCATCGCGTCGCTTCCCGAGTCGACCGCGGTCTCACTGTTTACCGATCGGGCCGTGCTCGTGGAGCCGCTCTTTGCGCTTACGCCGGAGCGTGCCGAGATCGCGGCCGATATTTGCCGCCGTCTCGACGGCATTCCGCTAGCGATCGAGTTGACTGCGGCGCAACTGCCGATGCTGGGACTCCAGACCTTACAAGCGCGTCTGGAGGAGCATTTTAACATCCCGACCGGTCGTCGTGATTTACCGCCACGCCAGCAGACCGTGATCGCAACGATACGGTGGAGTTATGATTTGTTGGCGAAGGAGGAACGTGAGCTCCTGTGTGATGTTGCGGTGTTTTCCGGGGGCTTTACGCTCGATGCCGCGGAGGTGGTGTGCGTCCACGACGCCATCGACCGGTCATCAATCTTGCCCATCCTATCATCATTGATAGACAAATCGCTCGTCAACGTAGAGCACCTGCGTGAGGGTGTACGCTATGCACTGCTGGATTCGGTTCGATCCTTTGGATTGGACCGGCTCCGCGAAGCCGGCAACGAAACTTGCGCATTTAGGCGGCATGCGCAGTGGCTGGCCGCTATTGCTGACGACATCGACCGTAAATATGCGCAAACGCCGCCTGAGATATCCGAAGCACTCTTACCGGAGTTTGACAATGTGCGTGGCGCGATTGCCTGGTCGCTGGATGCCTCGTCGCACGATGATCGCGCGCTTGCAGGAAAGATTATCACGCACCTTGATGGCCTTTGGGTGGTTACGGGGCGTCGTCAAGAGCGGCGGCGGTGGATCGAATTCGCGCTCGAACGCATCGACGAAACGAATCATCCCCTTGTTGTTGCTCACCTACTGCTGGACTTCATCGTCAGCGGCGCCTACTACGAAAAGGCTGCGCTCGCAGCCATCGACCGAGCCATTCCGCTGTTCGACCGAGTAGGCGATTGGCGCGCTTCAGTCCGCTTGCATTCGATGCTCACGAGTGTCCTCGCTGAGAACGGGAAGTTCGCCGAGGCAGAGCAATCATTTGAACGTGCCTTCGCTCTGCTCGCGGCAGAGGAGCAAAACCTAAACTCGATGCTGCGTGCTACTTTGTTCGTCAATAGATTCACGCTGGACATGTTGCAGCGACGATTCAACGACGCACGTGCGGATCTTGCAAACGCAGAGGCAATCGCCTTATCGTTGGGGGATCGCTTCTTTGGTATTTGTTATTGTTGTCCCCGACTAGTGCAAATTGAACATGCAGTGGGTAACACGCCGCGTGCAGTCCAGATCGCTGAGCAAATGTTGGATAGCGAATTCGGATCCAACCCCCTAGTCGCATTCCAAGCCGTAGACGCGCTCGCAGCCTTGCGACTTCTGCTGGGCGAAGTCAGCGCAGCCGCCGAATCTATACGGGTACTGCTGGGCAGGATGCGTCCAAGCCAGGCTCTGTCCTACCCGGCGTGCGATTACGCGGCGGCCGCAGCCGCCTTGCGTGGCCACGGGCTCGTGGCGGCGAAGCTCACGGGATTTGTGGCCGTGCAGGAGCAGCGTACCAATTCCCGGAGGACGGTGCTTCGAGAAGAAACGCACAAGCTTCTTCGCTCATTACTTGACGATCAACTGAGCAGTGACGACATCGCCGCCGCAGGTTCCGAAGGCGCGCGACTTACGGGAGACGAGGCGATCGCTGAGGCGCTTGCTTCTCTCGATTTGGAGCCGGTACCAACGGGCCTGCGGTAACTACATGGGCTTAGCGCCGTGTTCCCCCACGACCACGGTCTTTGCGGCGAGGCCGGACGAGCTTGGCACCGCGAGCACGAGGATGTGAGCACCGGTCACCAGCGCCGCTTTAGACCCCGGCTCGATGTACGTTACGGGCGTATTCGATGGGATCGTTATCGTTTTCGTGCCGCTTGGAAAAATCATCGTAATCATCTTGCGACCGCCGTTCGAACCGACGGTTCTCACCGTGGAGTTTGCCATCATATGGGACGCTTGGGCGACGGTTCGCACGGTCGCATTGGCCATCATGTGCGAGCCGTTGCTATCCATCTTGGTGAAGCCTTCCCCGGTGCCGCGCAGCGAGGGTGCAAAAATGTGCACTTCGGTCGACACGAATGTCCCGTCAGGTTGTGCCACCACGGTCGTTCCGATGAACGAGCCCTGTGTCACTTTATCGAGCGATGAATTGGAGAGGCCTAAGAAGCGGGTGCTCGGGGCCAGAGACAGGGTGTCCTCACCGGACGACGTCTTGATGACGATCGACGTCGCCGTCGCGGAAACGATCGTGCCTTCGAGGCGCGTCGCTTTTGCCATGGATTGCGCCGGGGCGGCAATCGGAAGAAGCGACACCAGCAGCGCCGCAGTCATGAATACTCTACGCATTGGCCCATTGAAGGCAACGCTCATGAAGAAACTCTGAAGAGGAAGGCGAGCATTTGCTTGACCCGTAAGGGTAAGCTAAACAGATGAAGAGTTCCACCCCCAAAAGCCTTTCGTGGCGCGACATCCTCGACGCGCTGCGCGTCTGTACCGCGGATTCGGTTTTCATTGGCGACGGCCGCGAGCTCGCACCGGCCGGTGCCGTTGCGAATCGACCGTCGGCGAAGGGTACGGAGCTCTGCCTCTTTCCCAGCAACACGCCCGCATCGCGGCAGGCGTTGATCGAGCAACTCGCGAGCTTATCTTCGTCGAGTGGGCGCCGCTTCATGGCCTCGGCGCGCGCGAAGATCGGGGATTCGGCGCTTCTAGTGGAGTCCGTCGCGGATGAAGACACCGGCGGCACGATCGCTGCCGTCGTGCGCACACGGCGTCCGAAACTGGCCTTCAATCAAAGTCAGCAGACCGGCAGTACCACGACACTCCGCAGCAAACGCATCAAAACCGGGTAGCACCATGAGCTTCTCGGACACCGTCGGTGCGACGCCCCTGATCGAGTTGCGTGCCCTGTCGCGCGAGTTGGGGCGGCGCATTTTGGGCAAAGCGGAGTTCCTCAACCCGGGCGGATCAGTCAAGGATCGCGCCGCGCGGGGGATGGTCGACGACGCCGAAACGCGCGGCGCGCTCAAACCCGGCGGCACGATCGTCGAAGGCACGGCCGGAAATACCGGCATTGCACTCGCCCTGGTAGCGGACGAACGCGGATACACTTGCGTCATCTGCATTCCAGACGATCAATCGCCCGAGAAGATCGATCTGCTGCGCGTCTGCGGCGCCGACGTGCGCGTCATCCCCGCCGTCGCGTTCACCAATCCGGAAAATTACTATCACGTCGCGCGCCGGATTGCGGAAGCGATGCCCGGCGCCTTCTGGGCCAATCAATTTGAAAACACGGCGAATCGCCGCGCGCATGAATTGACTACTGGTCCCGAAATTTGGGAGCAGACGGGCGGACGCATCGACGCGTTCGTGGCTGCGGCTGGAACCGGCGGCACGGTTGCCGGCACCTCGATCGCGCTCAAGGCGCGCAACGATAAAATTCTTACGGTGCTCTGCGATCCGATGGGCTCCTCGCTCTATAACTACGTCAACAACGGCAAGCTCGAACCCGAAGGTGATTCCGATCTCGAAGGCATCGGCATCAAGCGCTTAACTGCCAATTTCGAAGGCGCACCGATCGACCGCGCGATTCGCGCGACCGATGCGCAGGCAATCGAGATGGCGCATTGGCTGCTCGGCCACGAAGGGATCTTCGTCGGTGGATCGTCAGGTCTCAACGTCTTCGGTGCAGTGCAGATCGCCAAGGAGCTTCCCGAGGGTTCGACCGTGGTGACGATTCTCTGCGATGGCGGCCAGCGGTACCTCTCACGCATTTTCAACGATGCGTGGCTGCGCGAACAAGGGTTCACCCAGACATAAGGCAACCTAGTGCGCATGAATACTGAAGCGCTTGCTGCTGCAAAGCAACAATGCCAGGTCGCGGCGCAGAGTTTTGTGCGTCTACAAGAGCACGGCCACGGAGTGCCCGAGGAACAACTCGCCTTCAATCATGCCGTTCTGCTCGCACTCAAAGGGCTCTACGAGGCCGTGGAATCGAACTGATTCTATGGTGTTTTTCGAACGGGAACGCTGACGTCACACACGGAGAAATCCGCACCGTGAATCTTGCGCGCTTCCGCGACCAGCGCATCGAACTGTGGCGAGTGCACGTCGAGCGCGTCGAAACTCGGACGCTGAGCCGTGGGAAGATCCGCGAGGACGCGCACGCGCACCAAGCGATCGGGATGCGCAGGCGGGACTCCGACGGCTACCGCGCGCAGAACGTCGTGGCCCGCAATGATTCGCCCCACGACGGTGTAGTCGTGGTCGAAATAGCGCGTCGTGCCGCGCATGAAAAAAATCTCGGCATTGGCCGTGTCGACCCCGCGCTCGCGGCCCATGCCCATCACGCCGTCGCAATACGCTCCCCACGTGACCGGCGTGCCGGTCGTGCTCGAAGCGCCGACGGGAAATATCCCGAGGAAGCCTTCGGCCTCCGAACCGCTGCGCACAAAGCGAATCTTGCTCGCCGGGATCTTGGCCGAGAACTCCGCGCGCAGATCAGGTAAGACGGAACGGTCGCCGTCATGATTGTGCGGATCGCCGGTCTGGATGAAATTGAAGCCCGGTGTATCCACGACGCGCCACATCAAGAGCCCGTCATAAACGTGCATGCGCGCAAGTTGTTTTATTCGCGCCACGGCCTTTGGCGCGAGCCCCGGATCGAGCGCGACGATCGCGCGACCCTTGCTCGTGTCCACCACCAGCGCGTTTTGCGGATCGACGGGATGCCACGCGTTCGTAAGAGCGCCGAGTAGCCAGAACAGCATCACGTGCATCACTAGGGGAGATAGTACATCGGATTGGGGAGTTTGTAGAGTTGGTCGGCGTATCCGCCGCGCAGGTCGCTCCACTGGTCGCCGATGCTGGCCAAGATGTCGTAGCCTTGTCGTTCGATTGCCGCACGCGTGCGTGACTTGTACGGGATGACCGACGCCGCCGTATCCGACGCGGGCCGCAAATAGAGTGCGATCGGCATCGGATATCCCGCGGCGGTCAGCTCGTGCTGGGTGATCGCGCGTCCCGGCTCACGGCGGCCGGTGACGTAAAAGACGGCGACGTGTTGGCCCGTGAGATAACGAGCGAGTTGCAGCGTCGGTTCGATCGGCGGGAAACGATCGGCGCGCTCCCACTGCGACCAGGTGCGCTCGGTGTACGCGAAGTTATAGGCTCGCTCGTAGGCGTACGACGAGAGCATCGTATCGTCGATATCGAAGACGACCGCGGGTTTGCGCACGCCTTGCTTGAGCCGCGCATCGACGTACGATTTCAGGTGCGCGTCGACGTTGGAAACGTCGCGTTCATAATGACCGGACTGATAGTAGGTGTTGATTTCGGTTTTTACGGTGTCGAGGTTCGGGATATCGCTGCCGTGCGCGTAGACGGTGGAGAGCACCGCGGCAAGGATCGAGGCGAGCAGCGTCATGCCCCGATCCTGCGGCGCGGACGTGTGCCCGGTTCTTGCGCCGGCATGCGCTGCTGCGCCGGCACGTCGGGCCGTGGCAACCGTTCGACGTCACGTTCTGTTCGCGCGAGCGCCGCCACCGTTTCAGGAAGAACCGGCGTATCGAGACGCGCTGGTTCCCCGAATCCGAATGCGGCGGTGAGATCGCCCGTGTTCGCGCGGCGCCACGCGCTCAGGTTCGGGACTTCCACCCCGTAGCGCGCTTCGAGCAAACGAAGCACGGAGGTGTGATCGAACGTGTTACTGCAGACATATCCGCCGCGCGAGAACGGCGAGGCAACGATGCACGGCACGCGAAAGCCGAGGCCGATCGGACGGCCGTCGACGAACTCGCCGGGCGTTCCGGGCGGCGGCATGGGCGGAACGACGTGATCGAATTGTCCGTCGTTTTCGTCGTAATTTATAATGAAGGCTGTTTTCGCCCAGACGCTCGGATTGCTCCATAGTGCCGCAAGCATCTGGTGAATGAAGTCGGCGCCTTCGGCCGGGAGATACGCCGGATGCTCACACTGTTTTGCATGGCCCATGACCCACGTCACTTGCGGCAAATTCCCGCTTCGCAGATCGTCGAGAAATTTTGCAAAAGGACGGCCCGTGAGC
>PMUE01000134.1 GCA_003167055.1 Vulcanimicrobiota bacterium
CATGTACGTGCCGGCCGCAATGCCGACGGCCCAACCCAATAGCAGCGCCTTGGGATTGAACCAGCGCGTGAAGAGTCCGATGACGAACGCCGGGAACGTTTGCAGGATCCAGGCGCCGCCGAGGAACTGAAAACCGATCGCGTACTGTGGCGTGATAAAGATCACGAACAACAGCGCGAAGAGACAAATCGCCAGCGTGAGAATCTTCGCCGTCCTCGTCTCGAGTGCGTCACGTTGCGCTGAGAACTGCCGGAAGATATTGCTGGCAAACAGGTTCGCGCCGCCGATGGCCATGATCGCCGCCGGCACGAGCGCGCCGATCACGATTGCTGCATATGCGACGCCGGCGAACCAATCCGGGAAGATCTGCGCGAAGAGCATCGGGACCACTTGTTGCGGATTCGTGGTTTTGATGCCGGCCGCGAGTCCGGCATAGCCGAGCAGCGCGAGGAAACCGAGCATCAGGGAGTAGATCGGTAGCAGCGCCATATTGCGGCGCACGACGGTCCGGCTCTTAGCCGCAAGCATCGATGTAATCGAGTGCGGATAGATGAAGAGCGCGAGCGCCGATCCGAGCGCGAGCGTGCCATACGCGAAGTACGACGGCGGGGGGAGGAGCAACGTGGCCGGCTTCGGCTTGGCTGCCAGTGCTTTGCCGGCCGCATCGAAGATGCCGGCCCATCCGCCGAACATGTGTGTGATCGCGATGACCGCACAGATGATGGTCAAGTAGATCAGTGTGTCTTTGATGAACGCGATCAACGCCGGTGCGCGCAAGCCGCTGGTGTACGTGTACGCGGCCAGGAGGACGAACGAGATGGCGAGTGCGAGCTCACCGTTGCCGGTCGCGAAGACGCCGCCGAGCTGAAGGAAGACGACTTTCATGCCCACCAGCTGTAGAGCGATGTATGGAAGAACGGCAATGACGCCGGTCACCGCCATCGCGAGTTCGAGCCACCGATCGCCGAAGCGGTCTCGTACAAAGTCCGCCGCCGTGATGTAGCCGCGATTGCTCGCCACACTCCAGAATCGCGTGAGCACCAGAATCCCGAAGGGATACGCAACGATCGTATACGGCAATGCGAAAAATGCTACCGGTCCTGCGGCATACGCGAGCGCCGGAACGGCAATAAACGTGTAGGCGGTGTAGAGATCGCCGCCGATCAGAAACCACGAGATGACCGTGCCGAAGCTGCGGCCGCCGAGGGCCCATTCGTCCATGTTTGCAAGCGAGCCGGCCGGGCGCCAGCGGGCCGCCGCAAAGCCCAGCACCGTGACGGCGAGCACGAGAACGATGAGGATGATCGAACTAGCGGGCATTCGACTCTCCTCCGCGCATGATGGTGATGTAGATCGCGAGCAGGATGCCCGAACCGATCGTCCACGCTAACTGATACCAATAGAAGAACGGCATGCCGAAGAGCGGCGGATCGAGCTTGTTATAAAGCTGAGGAAACAGCGTCGCTACAAACGGAATGAGTAAGAGCAGATTCCACCAAGCGTTTCGTTTCATCCGGTCACATTGCGCGCGAACCTGTGCCGCTCCCTGGAAGGCGGGCCGAACATCTGCTTGGTATCATAAATCGTCTTGGAATCGACAGCTGAGGATCTAGCCCGCGAGGCCGAACGCCTGCACCGCGCCGGGAACTCGGCCGATGCGTTTAGCCTGGCACTCGAGGCCGTGCGCCGCTTTCCGCGCAGTTCGCTCTCGCACACAAACGCCGGCTACTTCTATATTCTGCGCGGCGAGCCGGCGCTGGCGCTGCGGTCGTACGAGTCGGCGCTGCGTCTAAGTCCCGATAACCCGGAGGCACGGCGTGGACTCGCCGTTGCCAAGACGCAGTGCGGCATGGCGGCGCAGGGCGACTCGATCGCGGCTGCGCCCTACCGGGGATCGGGAACGCCGGTGCGCGTGCTGGTGCCGATTACCCTGGGCAGCGGCAACATCGTTACCGAGCGGCTCTTTGACGATCGTATCTTCGCCGTCACCAAACTGGCGGTCGAATTGCACCCCGTCGATGCGCCCTTGCCCGAGCACGATGTGGTCTTTAATGCAATCGGTGATGCCGATAGTTCCGCGCACGCGCTCGACCTAGCGTACGAACTTTTGGCGCCTACGCACAAACGCGTACTCAACGAACCGCGCGCCATCGCCGATACCGGTCGCCGCGAGCAGGCAGCGCGTCTCGCCGATCTCACCGACGTGCGCGTGCCCAAGATCGATCTCATAAACCGCAGCCAAGCGCGGGATCTCGCGACGCCAGTATTGCTACGCGCGCCGGGCTATCACGCGGGCGAGCACTTCGAGCGCGCCGAAAGCGCCGAACAGATCGAACGCGCACTCGAGCAGATTCCCGGCGATGCGCTCTTTGCGATCGAGTTTCTCGACGTACGCGATGCGCGCGGCGGGTACGCAAAGTACCGCGTCATGGCGGTGGACGGGCGGATCTATCCGCTGCATCTCGCGATCTCGCGCGATTGGAAAGTGCACTACTTCAGCGCACAGATGGCCGCCGAGCCGGAGTATCGAGAGCGCGAGGCGGTGTTTCTGCGCGATCCGCAGGCAGTGCTCGGGGAGCGCGCGTGGAATGCGCTAAGCCGCGTCATCGAGCGCGAACAGCTTCACTACGCGGGAATCGATTTCACGCTTGATGCCGACGGCAGGGTCGTCGTATTTGAAACCAATGCAACGATGGCAGTGCGGTATCCGCCGGACGATCCTATGTGGGCATATCGCCGGCCGGCCGTTGATGCGGTGCTCGACGCGATGCGCGCAATGCTGTTGCGCTACTCGTCCATTGCGACGTTGCCGCCCTGATCGTCGAACATGAAGCGCGTGTCGTACGCCTTCACTTCGTTTGTCGCCGGATCGCGCACACGCGAATGAATCGAAAGGCGGTGCAGGGCTTTACCGTTGCGTTTGACGACACCGCCGTAGGCGTACTGCACGAGCGGCGTCTTGTCGTCGATCGGCGCCAGACGGCCCTTTTGCACGAGCATCGACAGCATCGTGTCTTGGAGCTTCTTCGGAATGAGCCGCGCGACGTCGTCGGCCTTGAGGCGCACGAGCTCCAGCTCTTTTTGCGCCTTGTTGTCGACCGCGACCTGATCGTTGTTGGAGAAGCGGATTACCGCATCCCAGTCGTCGGCGCTGATGCCGGTAAAGGTCAAACCATAGCGCCAGGCGGGTTTACCCTGCGCGGTGCCCGGCTGCTGCCAGACGCGCTTCGCGCGGATGACGATGTTCTTGCCTTCCAACTGAACGCGGAAGTTGGCTTCCTCGGGAATCGCGGCCGGCGAGACGACGCCAAGGCCGCTTCCGGAAATGTCCAAGCACGCGCAATTCGTCCATTGCGCCCCGATCGCTACCCACGCCGGGAACGGTCCGGCGCGACGTGCGTATTTTCGCCGGTTCTGCGGAGCCCCGGTGAAAAAGGTGATCAGGTCGTTCAGCATCTACCTACCTATCATCGTCGCAGGCCCCGCCATTCCTGAGAATAAGGACGTGCCGACCGAACGCTTCGAGGTTGCGGGAAAATCGCTCGACGTCCTGCGCCTGCCGGGCACCGCCGATGCGCCAACCCTGGTGATGCTTCACGAGGGTCTCGGCTCAATCGGGCTGTGGCGCGACCTTCCGCAGCGTTTGCATGCGCGGACGGGTTGCGGTATCCTGGCCTATTCGCGCCATGGAAACGGTTTCTCGTCGCCGCTCGAAGGTCCGCGAGACGCGCGCTACATGCACGATGAGGGGCTCATCGTCTTACCGGCGCTGCTCGACCGTGCGCGGGTGGAGCGTGCGCTGTTCCTCGGTCATAGCGACGGCGCTTCGATCGCATTGATCTTCGGCGGGACCTATCCGGAACGAGTGCGCGGCATGGTGCTTCTCGCCCCACACGTGTTCGTCGAAGACCGCTCACTGGAAGGCATCACGGCGATTGCGCAAAGCTATCGCGAAGGTCCACTGCGCGAACGGCTGGCGCGTCATCATCGCGACGTCGACCGGACGTTCTTCGGATGGAATGACATTTGGCTCGACGGGTCGTTTCGTGACTGGAACATCGAGGAGTATCTTCCGTCTATTGCCGCGCCGGTGATCATGATGCAAGGCCGCAACGATGAATACGGTACGATGGCACAGCTCGACGCTATCGAACGCGGCTTGCGCGTCCGTGCCGATCGCATTGAACTCGACGACTGCGGTCATTCGCCGCAGCGCGACCGTCCCGAAGCAGTCGAGTCGGTCGTCGCGGCGTTCGCGCAGGCGGGTTGGAAGTAGCGCAGAAGAAGCATCGCCCATGGCCGACGCAGCACTCCGGCCTGATCTGTCGCTGGTGCTCGAGCGCATCACCGACGGGTTCTTCGCCCTCGACGCGCAGTGGCGCATCTCATATATGAATGCCCAAGCGCGTAAGCTCTTGCATGCCCGGCAAGACATCATCGGCGAGTTCTGGCTCGACGCGTTTCCCAAAGCGCGCGGGCGCCTCTTCGAGCGCGAATACCATCGCGCGATGCGCGATCAGCGGCCGGTGCAGTTCGTCGAATATTCCGAGACGGCCGAACTGTGGTTCGAAGTCAAGGCATACCCCTCACCCGACGGACTATCGGTGTACTTTCGCGACGTTACCTCGCGCATCGAAGCCCAGCGTGAGGTCGAACGAACGACGCGGCGTCAGCAAGCGCTGATCGACTTCGGACGCGCGGCGCTCGCCGGCGCAACCTACGATCAAACCTTGCTCGATGCAATCGAGTTGCTGCGCGAGATCCTTGACGCAAACGTCATCGATCTCTACCAATACGATCGTTCGAGCGGCGCGTTTGCGGTGGTGCACAGCATGGGTTGGGAATCGGGCGCCGTCGTCGATCCCGCCGCTCCTCCACTCGAACATCTGGACTATGTCGTACGAACCGGCGAACCGTTCGTCTGCTCGGACTTGCGGATTGACCCTCGCGCGCGCTCGTTGCGGGCGCTCGAACACTGCGGCGTGCTCTCGTGCGTCGCGACCTTGATCGGCACGGTGCACGCGCCGCAAGGGGCTATCGTAACGTATCATCTTCGGACGCGTACGTTCTCCGTCGGCGACGTGCGATTCGTGCAATCGCTCTCGCAATCGATCGCCGAGTTCTCCTCGGCCGTGGAGTCGAACCGGCTGATGTCCGAGGTGCTCGAAAGTATAAATGACGCCTTCGTCGCGCTTGACGGCGATTTGCACATCACCTACGTCAACCATCGCATGGCGGAATTTTGGGGACTGAGCGCGGCCGCGATGGTGGGTACCCCGTTAAGCGCCTATACCGCGCGCTTCGATTCCGAAGACAGCCGGGCGCTGAATTTCTTCAAGGAGGCATTGCGCGATCGCCGCGCGCTCACATTCGAACATTTCTACCGTGGACGCTGGCACGAGATCCGTCTCTACCCGTTCGGCGGGGGCGTAGCCGGCTACGTGCGCGACATCACGGCGCGCAGGACCGAACAGGAGCGCGTGCTTGAACTCAACGCCGAGCTTGAACGCCGCGTCGACGAGCGTACCAAGCAGTTGGAGATTGCGAACAAGGAGCTCGAATCGTTCTCGTATTCGGTCTCACACGATTTGCGCGCTCCGCTGCGAGCGATCGACGGATTTTCGCAAGCGTTCCTCGAGGATTACGGCGACGGCCTCGATCGGCGCGCGCAAGGCTATCTGGACCGCGTTCGTCGTGCCGCACAGCGTATGGCGGACCTCATCGATGCCTTGCTGCAACTTGCAAAAGTTGCGCGCGCGCCGATGGCCCACGTGCCGGTCGATCTGAGTGCGCTTGCGGCCGCGGTGGCGGCCGACCTTGGCGAAAGCGATCCGCGGCGCATGGTCGAGGTCACGATCCAGCCCGGCCTCGAGGCATCCGGCGAGCCGCACCTGATCCAAATCGTAGTAGCCAACCTGCTAGGTAATGCCTGGAAATTTACACGGCACACGGAGCATCCGCAGGTTTGGGTCGGGAAAAACAGCGAAGGCGAATTTTACGTTCGTGACAATGGAGCCGGGTTCGATATGTCATACGCCAGCAAACTCTTCGGCGCGTTTGCGCGCCTGCATTCGGCCGATGAATACGAGGGGACCGGAATCGGCCTCGCGACCGTCGCGAGAATCATCCACCGCCATGGCGGAAATATCCGCGCAGAAGGCGCCGTCGGCCAAGGTGCCACGTTCTACTTCACGCTATGAGCCGGCCCTATATCCTCTTGATCGAGGATAATGCCGACGACATCGACCTCACTCGCCGCGCGTTCGAAAAGAATCACATCGCCAACGACGTCGTAATCATGCGAGACGGAGCGCAGGCGTCCGAGTTTCTCTTCGGCGAGCAGCGCGCAAACGGTTATCCGGCACTGATCTTGCTCGATTTGAATCTGCCAAAGGTCAGCGGTCTGGAGGTGCTGCAGCGCATTCGCGCGAGCGAAGCGACGCGTCTGCTTCCCACCGTGATCCTTACCTCGAGCAAACAAGAGGAAGATCTTGTCCAAGGGTATCGGTTGGGGGTCAACAGCTACGTGCGCAAGCCGGTCGATTTCAACGAGTTTGTCGAAGCCGTTCGCCAAGTCGGTTTGTACTGGCTCGTTCTCAACGAGCCTCCCCCAACGGCGGGAGGGGGAGGAATGTAGTGGCGCTGCGGCTCCTGTGCGTCGATGATTCGTCCGATGACGCCGCACTCAACGTTCTCGCGCTTGAGCGACACGGTTTTACCGTCGAAAGTACGCGCGTCGACGAGCCGCATACCGCGCGAGACGCGCTCGACGCGCAAACGTGGGACCTGATCCTATGCGATTACTCGATGCCACGCTTCAGCGCGCACGCGATGCTCGACTTACTCCGTGCGCACCACGCGGATATCCCCTGCCTGGTCGTTTCGGGTGCGATCGGCGAGGAGGCCGCGGTCGAAACGATCCGCCTCGGCGCCTATGACTACATCTTTAAGAACAATCTCAAGCGCCTCGGGCCCGCGGCGGAGCGGGCTTTGCGCGACGCCGAACTGCGCCGGGCCCGTGCGCTGATGGAAGTGCAACTGCGCGAACGTGAAACGCGTTTGCGGTTGCTCTTCGAACAACTGCCGGCGCTCGTGATCTCCTGCGATACGAGTTTGACCGTCACCAGTGTCGAGGGCGCGCAGCTCTCGCAGGTTCCCGATGATCCCGAAGCGCTGATCGGCACGCACGTTGCGGGCTCGGCGCTCCTCGCCGACGAGTCCCGCTTTCCGATTCGGCATGCGCATCTGCAAGCGTTGCAAGGGGGCGCCGCCGAGTACGAAATGATTTGGGGCGGGAAGACCTTCCGTGGACACGTCGAGCCGCTGCGGGACGTCGATGGCCGCATCGTCGGCACGATTGCCGTCGCATTCGATATTACCGAACGCAAGATCGCCGAACAACGCATCGCCTACTTTGCGCAGTACGATCCGCTGACGGACCTGCCCAATCGCGCGTTGCTCGAAGACCGGCTGACGCAGGCGATCGCGATGGCGCAGCGTCACCGCAACGGCTTGATGGTCATTACGACCGACCTCGACGCATTTCGCGAGGTCAACGAACTTTACGGATCGGTCCATGGCGACGAAACGTTGCGCATGATCGCCGGCCGCATCCGCCGTCTGGTCGATGCCGGCGCCACCGTCTCGCGCGTCGGCGAGGATCAGTTCGTGATCTTACTCGTCGATACGGCCGAGCCGTCGTCCGGTCGTTCGTTTCTCGAACGTTTGCACGCCACGTTCGAGGCGCCGTTTGTCATCGGCGACGCCGACGTGTATGTCAACGCCAGCTCCGGGCTGGCGGCGTTTCCCGAAGACGGCGCCGATACGCAAACCCTGCTGCGCTCGTCCGAGGCCGCGATGCAGGCGGCCAAAGCTGCGGGCGGCCACGGATTTCGCGTCTTCATTCCCAGTATGATGGCCTCATCGGCGGAGCGACTCTCGCTCAAACGCGATCTGCGTGGCGCGGCTACGGCGGCGCAGTACGTGCTCTACTATCAGCCGATCTTCCGCGCGGCCGATCTTTCCTTCACCGGCCTTGAGGCGTTGGTGCGCTGGCAGCATCCCGAGCTGGGCTTGCTCCCGCCCGAGCACTTCATTCATCTCGCGGAGGAGTCGGGCGCGATCGACGAGCTCGGAATGTTCGTGCTGCGTGAGGTCTGCCGGCAACTCAAAGTGTGGGACGGGCAAGGTATGGACGTGCCGCGTGTGTGCGTCAACATTTCCGCGCGTCAATTCGAACGGGCTGGCCTTCGCGATATGATTGCGCGCACGCTGCGCGAATCGCGCATCGCGCCGGCGCGGCTGGAGCTGGAGTTGACCGAAAGCTCGGTTATGCACGACATCTCCGGCGGAATCGCCTTGCTGCACGAACTCAAAGCGCTGGGTGTGCGACTCTCGGTTGACGATTTCGGCACGGGCTACACGTCGCTGAGCTATCTACGGCGCTTTCCCATCGACGTGCTCAAGATCGACCGCAGCTTTTTACGCGACATGCTGCCCGGCTCGCAAGACGAAGCGATCGTCAAGGCCATCGTGATTCTCGCGGAAAATCTCGGCCTGACGTCGATTGCCGAAGGGATCGAGTCGCGGGTGACGCTCGAACAGATCCGCAACATCGGCGCATACGAAGTGCAGGGCTTTTTCTTGGGCGAGCCCGCGCCGCCGCAGGACGCGCTCGATGCAGTCAGCGATCTACAGGCCAACAGACGACGGTAGCTCGTGGGCGGCGCCCTTAATTAGTGCGTTTTTAGCCGTCTACGTACGAGGATTGAAGCGATCACGAATGCGACGGCGGCGACGTCGCACAGCATCGCGGCAAAGAGCACGCCTGGCCGTCGGTCGGCTTTATACAGAAACAGAAGGCCCGTCGCCACGATAAACCAGGTGATCGCGGCAGACGACCAGGTTGCGCGGTGCGCGCGGATTCATAGCGGCCGCCTACGGATTCGCCGGCGGTGACGGTTGCACGAGTGGGACGAAGTGCAGTTCGCCCGCGGCGTAGTCGATGGTCACGTTGAAGCGTGAGAGCAATCCGGCGCCAAAGTGTCCGAACGCGGTGCCGGCTAAATTCTGGGTGGCGCCGATGGTCGATTGCTCGATTGAGTAGCCGCCGATCTGTACCAGCGGAATCGTGCCGAGCAGCTCGACGCTCTCGCCGCCCACGCCGCCGACGGTGCGTTCGCTGGTCGCGGGAAACAACTCGCCGCGGTGCGCCTGATAAAAATCGTAGGCAAGGTTGATGTTCGATTCGTCGCCGGTATCGAAGGCGAGTGCGGCCGGCAGCGTGCCGAGGCGCACGTCGAGCACCGGCACGAAGTTGTCGAAGGCGATCGGCACGCTGAAGCCGCTTTGCGGCGTCGATGCACCGAAGACGATGCGATGCGCCGACGTGTCCAGCTCGACCGTGGTCGCGGCTAAGACGTCGGCACCGAGCACCACCTGGTAGCCGAAGCGATCGATGTCGTTTAGAACGACGTAGTTCGCGCCGGGCAGCGTCATCGCGCCGACGTGCAGTTCACCGGCGCGCACGACTTGGGTCGCGTAGTCGCCCAAACCGCTCACTTGAAACGAGCCGACGATCGGCGCGTGCAACTGTTCGGCGAGCGTCACGCTCACGGAGAGGCCGGAGTTGCCGCTGTCGAGCAGACACTTGGTGACGATGCCGCCGAGGCTGCAGGCAAAAATCGGCGTCGCGCGATCGGGATCGGTGGCTACCGCTGCCGGCGTCAACGAGAAGGAGGGCAGCGGTCCGTGCGGTGTCTCGAACGCGGTGGCGAGCGTGTCGCGACGCTCGTACCGTTCGAACAGCGCGCCGTTGCGATACACCTCGAGGGGCAGTTGGTAACGGCCGCCGACGGAAACGTACTCGCGATATTCGAGCGTCATGTCGCCGTTAACGTCGCGCATGTATTTCACAGACCAATTCTTGGGATCGACGTACACCAGCATCGGCACCGCGTCGCTATTGGCGACCAGCAAGGTGCGGTAGGGCGTGCCCGAAATCACCGTTGGGCCGTCGTCGAAAATGTGACCGCCGTGGGCGGTGAAATCCGGATCGAGGAACGTTAGCGACGCAACCGTCCGTTCGGCGCGAAGGAGCGGATCGGCTCCGTTGGACTCGGGCAGGGTCGTGCCGNNATCGTTGGACTTTACCAGGGTCGTGCCGTTGATATTGATCGCGAAGAGGCGCGCGCCGTCAAAGTAGGTGCCGGCGCAAATCCCGGCGTTGCAGCGGTAGGTAGCAAAGCGCAAACCCTGCGCCTCGGTCTTCAGATCGACGGTTTCTCCATTATCCGTGAGGTGCGAGACCGAGGTAAGGTGCGCGCTCCACACCATGCCGCTTTGCTCGCGCATCCGGGCGAGCACCGTTGCGAGCGTATCGCGCGGCGCGGCCGACCCCAACGTCGCTAGGCCCAGCGCGAAAAGCACGGCGAACCGCTTGGCGAAGAGCATGGTTATGCATTTCGAGTCGATCGATGAGTATCTTCTCACCGGCACCGGGCGTAAAGCCGAGCTGATCGAGAAACTGCTCGCACAGCGAAGCTCGGTGCCGGCTGCTGCGCCGTTCTACGAGGGTATGCGGATGCTCGGTGCGCGGACGCCGGATCTAACCCTGGTCGCTTTACGCTTGGTCCTGGCGGGGAAGCGAGCCGATGACGCTAGCGGCGTCGCCTTGCGCGACCACGCCCAGGCCGTGCGCGCCGGAGGCGAGGGAGCGGCTGCGGCGCGGGCCGCGTATCAGCAGATGCTCGCGCTCGTGGTTGTCGCGCTTGTGATCGTGTTCGGCACCGCGACGCCCCTGCTCGCGCAAACATCCTCGCCATCGCCGAACCTCTATCGGTCACTCGAAACCGGTCGATCCTCGCATCCCGCGGCGGAAATTCGCGGGCAGGTCGAGTCGGTCGACTACCCCGGCGCCACATTCGTGATCCGCAACGGCTCGCGCGATCAGGTCATTGCCGTCATGCCCGCGACGACAATCTATAAGAGCGGCGGTTATGCGACGTTCGCCGATTTGCACCGTGGTCAGCATATCGACGTCTCGGTCTACGAGGTCGGTGGACGGCTCGTCGCGCAAACGATTCGCATTTGAATACGCTCGAACTCGCGAGCGGCGTCATCGTCACGGGGTTCTCGCCCGCTCGTCCGACCGCCGTCGAACTTGCGGCGCTGCTGCGTGCGCCTTTCGCGGGCTACATTCTCTTTGGGCGCAATATCGAAGACGCCGACCAGACGCGGGTGCTGATCGAAACCTTGCGCGCGGAGGCGCAGCCGTCGCCGATCATCGCGATCGATCAAGAGGGCGGTCGCATCATGCGCTTTCGCGAAGGTGCCGAACCGATTCCGCCGATGATGGCGCTTGGGGCGCTCGGCGATATGCAAACCGCGTTCGACGTCGGTGAAGCGCTCGCACACGATCTCCGGCGCATCGGTTGCACGCTCGATTTTGCACCTGTGCTGGATCTGGCGCTCGAAGCAGGCAATACCGTGATCGGCAACCGCGCCTTCGGTACGACGGTCGAGTTGGTGACGCAACTCGGCGGCGCGGTCGGACGCGGACTCAGTTTCGGCGGGATCACACCCACCTTCAAACATTTTCCTGGACACGGCGCAACGGCGTTCGACACGCACCTTGGTCCGGCGCGGCTCGACGTCGACGCCGCAACGCTGCGTCTGCGCGATCTCGCACCGTTTGCTGCCTGCGCGCGTGACGACGCGGCCATCATGGCAGCGCACGTTGCGGTTCCGGCGATCGACGGCGAGCGTCCGGCCTCGCTGTCCCGCGCCTTTCTCACCGGCATCTTGCGTGACGACTGGGGCTTTAACGGTGTCTGCTTCACCGATTGCATGCAGATGGATGCGATTGCGCGCGGTGTCGGCACGGTGCGCGGCGTCACTGAAGCGATTGCCGCTGGCGCCGACTGCGCGCTGGTGAGTCACGATCCCGACCTGGCGTTCGAAGCCGCGCAGGCGTTAGCCGCCGCTGTCGATCGCGGCGAGGTGCCGCGCGCGCGTCTTCAACAAGCTTACGACCGCGTGATGCACTTGCGGGCGCGAGCCGTTGCGGCGCTCGACCTCGACGCGCTCGCGCCGCATCCCGGGATCGGCCGGCGGATCGCGCGCGAGGCCGTCACGGTGGTGCGCGGTGTGCCGCGCGCTGATGCGGGAGCGGATATCGCAGTCATTTTCGGCGAGGTGTCGCTGGCTGCGCATGCGCCGCTGCTCGATGAGTGCAACGTCGCGCTCGATCCGGATGACGAAGCAGTCGCGGCAATGCTGAATACGGTACGGCAATCGAATCGCCGTCCGCTGGTGCTGAGCTATCGAGCGCATCTCTATCCTCGGCAAGCGGCCGCGATTGCAGCGATCTGCACGCACGCAGCCGACGCGATGGTCGTTTCGACCGGCGAACCCTACGACGTGCCGCTCTTTAAGGCGGCGCGCCATGTGCTCGCGTGCTACGGCAACGACCGGCTCAGCCTCGCCGGGCTGTCCGACGTCATCTTTCTCGGCGCAAGCTGTCGCGGAGTGCTTCCCGTTGAAATCGATTGAAGGCAGTGCAGCGATCGACGACGTGCTCGCGGGCGCGCTCGATGCGCGTTTCACGGCCGCGGTCGCTCGGGTCGAGCGCGGCGGCAATTTGCTGTACGAGCGCGCGGTCGGACGCACGCGTCTCGATGCGCAAGGACAGCCGATCTATGTCGATACGCGCTTCGACCTTGCGTCGTTGACCAAGTTGTTCGTTACGACGGTCGCCCTCGATCTGGTCGCGCGCGGCAAGGCCACTCTCGACGCGCCGCTGACCACCGCGCTCCCGGAGTGGCGAGACGACGACCACGCGTCGATCACGATGCGCATGTTGCTCTCACATTCGTCGGGCATGCATTCCGGCGCAGACTATCGTTCGCTGCTCGACGAACGCGTCACCGATTTCGCGCTCCGTCTTCCGCTCGTGGCGCAGCCCGGTGAGCGCGTGATCTATAGCGATCTTGGCCTCATCGCGCTCGGCGTCGCGATCGAACGCATATCGGGACGGGCGTTGCCCGCCGCACTGGCTGCGACGATGGCAAACGGCGCGACTTTCAATCCACCCGAGCGCGAACGCGCCGCAATTCCCGCAACGGAAGAAGACGCGTGGCGCGGCCGCGTGCAGGGCAGCGTGCACGACGAAAAGACCCATCTCATGCACGGTGTCGGCGGACATGCCGGGCTGTTTGGAAGCGCTGCCGACGTTGCCCGCCTGACCGACATCTTCCTCGGCGCGGCCTGCGGCCGCGCGGTCGGCGTATTGCCGCCGGCGCTCGCGCGCGAGGCGATCGCCTGCGCCGCCGACGACCCGGTGCTGCGCCGCGGTTTGGGCTGGGCACTCAAGACGACCGATGAAAATTCATGCGGCGCAAAGTTCGGGCCGCGCAGCTTCGGCCATACCGGCTTCACCGGCACGTGCGTGTGGGCCGATCCGGACCGCGATCTGCAGGCAGTGCTGCTCACCAATGCCGTCTACTTCGGACGCGAAGATTCCCGCCCGTTGCGAGCGGCGTTTTATGATGCCGTCATCGAAACGTTCGCTCCATGAACGCGGTGGGATTGATGAGCGGGACATCACTCGATGGTATCGATGCGGCGCTCGTACGGATTGTTCCCCGCAACGACGGATACGCGATCGACCTGCTCAACTTCGTGACCGTGCCGTTTGGGGATGATCTCGAGCGGCGGCTGCGCGCGGCACTACCGCCGCACGTCGCGACCGCGCCGGCGATCGCGGATCTGCATCGCGGCCTGGGCGCCGCCTTTGCTCGCGCCGCGCGAAGTGCTTGCGGGGCGCTTGCGGTCGATTACATCGCGTCGCACGGCCAGACGATCTTTCACGACGGCGCAGCGCACCTCACGATGCAAATCGGCGACCCATTCGTCATTCGCGAGGCGCTGCGCGCCACGGTCTGTTATGATTTTCGCAGCGCCGATTGCGTCGTCGGCGGTTCGGGTGCACCGCTCGTGCCGT
>PMUE01000107.1 GCA_003167055.1 Vulcanimicrobiota bacterium
CCGGCCCGCCGTTGTAGAAGAATGTAATCGGCCGCGTCTGCGGGTTTGCGCCGTCGAGCGTAAAAGCGGTGTAGAACATCGTCGCTTGCGGCTTTTCATCCCGGTCGCGAATGATGATCGTACCGGCTCGCGCAGTGTAGGCGAGATGCTTCCCGCGTGCATCGAGCGTGTGGTGCGTCACCGCGTCCGGAACGATGTATCCGGCAAACGGATCCCTGGGCGTCGCGGCTAGCAGCGCGAGGAGGGCGATGGTCACGATGAACTTCATTGGATCAACGGCCTCCGAGGGCACTTGCGTACCAGCGTGCCAAATCGTCGTGCAATTGCGCTAGAGCTCCGGGCTCGAGATAGATCATGTGGCCTGACTGATAAAAGCCGTAGGTGACGTTGCTTTGCAGCGACGGATCGATCCCAAGGTGATGCAAGTTGAAAACCGTCTCGAAGAACGGCGTCGCGAAGTCGTAGTACCCGTTGGCCGAGAAAATCTTCAAGCTGGGATTGTAGGTCATTGCTTCCGCCAGATCGGGGGTTACGTCCGGTTGTTGGTTACCGTGATGTTTGAAATCCCAGCCGCCGGCGGCGCGAATGTCGGGCCCCGCGCTCGTCTTGTACAACAGCGGCGTTTGGTAGCCGAGGTCATCGCGCAGATATTGGTTGATCGCGGTGGTAAACGCGCCGTCGATCGCCGCATCGGTTGGATCCCAGTGCGGGAAGGTTTGGTAGCGATCGAGCGTTCCCGTCTCAAAGCGCGAGTCGAGGCGCCCGACGATTTCCCCTTGATTGCGGAAGAGCACGTTCTCGAATTGCCAGTACGGCACGCGCAGGTTCGCCAAACGAATGTACTCTTCGGGCAAACCAGTATAGCGGTGCAATTTGGCAGCGACGTCGTTGAACTCGGAGGCTGGAATCGTGTCGCCCTTGGCGAGCGCGTCGCTGTACTCGCCCAACGCAAACGATTCGACTTCGCTTACGAGCGCATCCAAGCTCAGCCACGAACCGGGTAACGCATGATGGTACCATGCGGTCGCCGCTTCCGACGGCAAGTAGAGCGGGAAGCCGCTCTCTTCCGCGCCGGTCAGATCGTCGAGACCAAAATTCAGGATCGTCGATTGCAGCACGACGCCATTGAATGTCATCCCCGAACGCGCGAGACGATCGACAAGTACGGCGCTTCGCGTGGTCCCATAGCTCTCGCCATAGAGAAAGCGCGGTGAGTTCCAGCGGCTAAACGCCGTAACGTAGCGCGTGATGAACTGTGCGAACGCATTGACGTCGGCATCGAGTCCGAAGAACGTCTTGCCCGGCGCGGTGAT
This sequence comes from Vulcanimicrobiota bacterium, assembly GCA_003167055.1. Taxonomy (GTDB): domain Bacteria; phylum Vulcanimicrobiota; class Vulcanimicrobiia; order Vulcanimicrobiales; family Vulcanimicrobiaceae; genus Aquilonibacter; species Aquilonibacter stordalenmirensis. The sequence continues at coordinate 1,314 of PMUE01000107.1, forward strand.
ACGGCCGAAACCCGTATCCGGCATGTCGATAAAGACCATGTCGGTGACGTCGAGCAACGTATGGTCGTTGGGCACGATGCGATACGGCGGCGGACCGGTTGGCGAGCCATTCGCCGTTACCACACGCACCGGCGAAAATGACCCCATGTGCAGCCACATCGACGCGCTTCCCGGGCCGCCGTTGTAGAAGAACGTGATCGGACGATTCGGTCCACCGCCGTCGAGCGTGTACGCGGTATAGAACATCGTCGCGGTCGGCGCTTCGTGGTCGTCGCGCAGGGTGATCACGCCCGCACGCGCCGTATACGCGACCGGCTTTCCGCCAAGTGTGATCGTGTGATGCGTCACCGCATCGCCGGATGCAGCCGGGGTCATCGGCGGCGCGGGCGGCACCGCTGCGTTTGGTGCCGGCGTTGCGGCAATAGTCGCAACAAAAAGCCCGCTCAGTAGCAATAGCAATCGGGTCACGTGCCGAATACTCCTAAACGAAGGTCCTCGCCACAATAGCAGGCAGGGTACCCGTCCCCCTTCCGCGGGGAACCCAGCGAGGAAGTCCTGGTTTCTTAACAGATGGCAATGAACGCGCGAGTCCTCGACCTCGGCCGTCGCCCGTACCGTGAGGTATGGGAGCTGCAGCATTCGCTGCACCAGGCGGTACGGGATGGCCTCGAGCCCGATACTTGGGTCTTCGTGGAGCACGAGCCGGTTATCACCCTCGGACGCCAGGCCAAACGCGACAACGTCCTGCTGGCACCCGATCTGCTCGCAGCCCAAGGCGTCGACGTTGTTGACATCGAGCGCGGTGGCGATGTCACCTATCACGGTCCGGGCCAGTTAGTCGTTTATCCCATTCGCAAACTCGAGCGCTTTCGCGAGATCGTCCCGCTGGTGCGGTCGCTCGAGGGTGCCGTGATCGAGGCTGTGTCGCATTTCGGCATCATCGCAGAGCGCTGGAAGGAGCACGCCGGCGTCTGGGTCGGCCGCAACCAGATCTGCGCGATAGGCCTTGCAGTACAAAAGATGGTATCGCTGCACGGAATTGCGCTCAACGTTTCGACCGCGCTCGATTACGACCGGCTCATCAACCCGTGTGGACTTACCGATCGCGGTATTACCTCGATCTCGCACGAAACCGGACGGCCGGTTACGATCGACGAGGTCAAACCGGCGCTGGTCGCCGCACTCGAAAAAGAATTTGGAATGACCTTTGCATGGCCGTTGAAATCGATCTAGTCAAGCGGAAGCCGGATTGGCTGCGCGTGTCGCTGCCGTCAGGCGATGATTACGATCGCGTGCGCGCCAAAGTCAACGCGTTGGCGCTCAACACCGTGTGCAAGGAAGCCGCCTGCCCGAACATCGCCGAGTGCTGGGGCGCGGGTACGGCGACCATCATGATTCTCGGTGACACGTGCACGCGCGGCTGTCGCTTCTGCAACGTCAAGACCGGCAACCCCAAGGGTGTCGTGGACTGGATGGAACCGATCCGCGTCGCCGACGCCGTGCGTGACTTGGGCTGGAAGTATCTCGTGTTGACCGCAGTTGATCGCGACGACTTAGCCGACGGCGGAGCACTGATCTTTGCTAACACCGTCCGCGCGATCCACGAGCGCGTTCCGGGTTCCCGCGTCGAGATCCTCAGCGGCGATTATCGCGGGGATCTCCAAGCGCTCGATATTGTGATGGACGCCCGCCCGGACGTCTTTGCGCACAACCTCGAAACCGTTCGGCGTCTGACGCCGACCGTTCGCGACAAGCGCGCGACCTACGATCAATCGCTGAAGATTCTCGCCCACGCGAAATCGCGCGCACCCGAACGGTTTACCAAGACGTCGCTCATGATCGGTCTCGGTGAGAATGAAGACGAGATCGAACGCGCAATGGATGACGCGCGCGGTGCCGGCGTCGATATCTTCACGCTCGGACAGTATCTGCAGCCGACGAAAAAGCATCTTCCCGTCGTCGAATTCGTCACGCCCGAAAAATTCGACCGGCTCGGCGCGCTCGCTAAAAGCAAAGGATTTCATCAGGTAGTCTCGAGTCCGCTCTCGCGCAGCTCCTATCACGCGGAACAAGCCTTCGAGGCACAATGAGCAGCTTCTTCATTTCCCGGCCGATCTTTGCCGCGGTCTGTTCGATCATCATACTGATCGCAGGGTTAGTCGTGTTGCCGACGCTCGCGGTCGACCAGTACCCGCAAATCGCGCCGCCGGTAGTCACGGTTACTGCAAGCTACGTCGGCGCCAGCCCGGAAGCCGTTGAAGCGCAGGTCACCAACCCGCTCGAGACCGCGGTAAACTCAGCGCAAGGCCTTCGATATATCAGCTCGACGAGCGCGCAGGGTGTTTCCACGATCACTGCGACTTTTAACTTGGGAACCAATCTCGACATCGCCGCGGCCGATGTGCAAAATCTGGTGCAGTCCGCGGTCGGTCTGCTGCCGCAAACCGTGCAGCAAGTCGGCGTCACGGTTTCGAAAAACTCCGGCGCGTTCGTCATGGGTATTGCGCTCAAGTCCAACAACCCGAAATATGACAAGCTGTTCCTGAGCAACTACGCCCAGCTCAACGTCGTGAACGATCTCTCCCGCATCCAAGGCGTCTCGCAGGTGCGCATTTTCGGACAGCGCCAGTACGCGATGCGCATCTGGCTCGATCCCAAGAAGCTAGCCGGTGAGGGTCTGGCTGCGACCGATGTTGTGAACGCGCTACAAGCGCAGAACGTCGAGGTCGCCGCCGGCAGCGTGGGCGCCGCGCCGAGCTCGCCCACTCAGCAATACACGTACGCGATCGACGCGCTCACTCAGCTCTCGACGCCCCAACAATTCGGGAACATAATCCTGCGTGCGAACCCCAATGGCGGCTTCACGCGCCTGGGCGACGTCGCGCGGCTTGAACTCGGCGCTCAGGACTATTCGATCGATTTGCGCTTTGACGGCAGCGAGCAAGTCGTTGGATTGGGCGTTCTCCAGTACCCCGATGCCAATGCGCTGCAAACCGCCGATTTGGTCAGGCAGAAACTCACGCAACTTCAGGCCAACTTTCCCCCAGGCATAACCTGGGAGGTGGCGTTCGACACGACCTTATTCGTGCGTGAATCGATCAAGGAAGTCGTGACCACGCTTGTGCTCTCGGTCATCCTGGTCATCTTGGTCATCTTCTTGTTCTTACAGGATCCCAAGGCAACACTTATTCCGGCCGCGACGATTCCGGTTTCACTGATCGGCGCGTTCTTCGTAATGAAGATCTTCGGTTTTTCGATCAACACCGTCACGCTATTTGGATTGACCCTTGCGGCCGGGCTCGTCGTCGACGATGCGATCGTCGTTATCGAGAACATCGCTCGACACATGGAAGCAGATCACACGTCGGGCGCGGCACCGACAATAACTGCAATGCGCGAGATCCAGAGCGCCGTCGTGGCCTCGTCGCTCGTGCTCTTCTCCGTCTTTTTCCCAGTCGCGTTCTTCCCCGGCACGACCGGTCAGCTCTACAAGCAGTTTGCCCTGACGATCACGGCGGCAATTGTGATCTCGCTTTTCCAAGCGCTGACGCTCGCACCGGCGCTCGCGGCGCGGCTGCTCAAGGGCGATACCGAATCGAACTGGGGCTTCTTCCGCTGGTTCAATCTGGGATTACACCGCTTCCGCGACTGGTACGGGAGTACGCTTCCGAAATTATTCCGGGCCCGTTGGGCGGTGTTTGCAGTATTTCTGCTCGCGCTCGGATTGACGGGCATCCTCTTCAAATCGACGCCGACCGCTTTCATCCCGGATGAAGATCAAGGCTACTTCATCACGATCGTGCAAGCGCCCGAGGGCACCTCGCTGGCTGCCACGGAGCAAATCGCGATCAAAGCGGAAAAGCTCATCCGCTCGCAACCCGAAGTGCTGCACGTCTTTAACGTTACCGGATTCAGCTTCACCGGATCGGCGTCGAACCGCGGGATCATCTTTACCCTGCTCAAACCGTGGAGTGATCGCAAAGGTCCGCAGCATTCCGTCGGTGGATTGCTCCGCCGACTCAACGGCGCATTCTACATGCAGGTTCCCGAAGCGCAGATCTTCGCCTTGAATCCACCGGCGATCAACGGCGTCGGCAGCTTCGGCGGTTATCAGTTCGAACTCGAGGATCGCGGGAACCTCGGCTTGCAGACGCTCGCGGGTTCGGCATACGCGATCATGGGCGCGGCTGCGCAGGATCCGCGACTAACCCAAGTCTTCACGCAGTTCCGGATCAACTCGCCGCAACTCGAAGTCGACGTCGACCGCGATAAGGTCGAGTCGTTCGGAGCAAACCTCAGCGACGTGTTCACTACGATGGAGGTCGACCTCGGCTCGCTCTACGTCAACAACTTCACCTACTTGAACCGTTCGTGGCAGGTGATCGTGCAGGCCGACGCACCGTATCGCAACGATCCATCAGCTCTGCAGTACCTCTCCGTACGCTCGTCGACGACCGGCACGCCGATAAGCCCGACGTCGAACACGAACGCGACCGGCGCAGGACTCACGCCGCTCAGCGCCATGGTGAACGCGAAGATGACGCTGACCGCGCCGATCATCACGCACTACAACCTCTATCGCAACATTGAAATCAACGGTAACGCCGCGCCGGGTCGCGGCTCCGGCGAAGCGATCGACGCGACGCAGCAGATCGCTGCAAAGGTATTGCCGAAAGGCATTACCTACGAATGGTCGGGTTTGCAGCTCGACGAGATCGCAGCCGGCGCGCAGAGCGCGTTGATCTTCCTGCTCGGCCTGGTCTTCGTCTACTTAGTACTCTCCGCCCAGTACGAGAGCTGGATCGATCCCCTGATCGTGATTCTCGCAGTGCCCGCAGCGCTACTCGGCGCGCTAGTTTTTATCAACCTGCGGCACATACCGCTTCCATTGCTCTACGCCAATGTTGCGCAAGACGTGTATGCGCAAGTCGGTTACGTGATGTTGATCGGTCTGGCAAGTAAGAGCGCGATTCTGATCGTCGAGTTTGCGAACCAGCAGATCCGTGCGGGCGCCGACGTCGTGACGGCGGCGCTACGGGCAGCGCAGACGCGGCTTCGCCCGATTTTGATGACCTCGATCGCGTTCATCATTGCGGTATTGCCGCTGGTCTTTGCCAGCGGCGCCGGCAGCGCGGCGCGTCATTCGCTCGGCACGGTCGTCTTTGGCGGCATGCTGCTTTCGACATTTCTCAATCTCGCAATCACCCCGGTACTCTACGTAATCATTAAGGGTATTGAACTGCGCGGGACGGCCCAGGGTGATGGTAAGCCACGCGGAGGTGTCGTAGACAGAGCGCCCGAGGCGCCGGCAATCCCGAGCTAAATCGTAAGGGTTTTGGGATTGCGCGGCCCGAAGGTGTCGCGAGCCGGAACCCTGATACTTTTAATAGTCCGGACCCTCGAGTTGGAGACACCTATGCTCAAAAGCCTCACGCGAACGAGCGCGGCACTTCTTCTTGCCGTCTCGTTCGGTTTTTCTATCGTGCCTGCGCAGGCCGACACCACCGGCGCCCTCGCCAATGGTGTCGTTAGCGGGGCCAACACGGCGATTCGCAACGCCATGGATCAACAAGCGCAACCCAAACCTGCAACGAAACCTCAAGACGGTACGCAGTCGACGGTCGCGCAAGTTCCTCCGGTCAATCAACAGCCGGTGGGCGGCAACGCGCAAGCGGGTTTGCCGACCGGACTTACATATTTCGCCGATCTTTCGATCGCCTATCCGTGGGGAGATATCGGAACGGCGCAAGGCAAGTGGCTGCAGGGCGGCATGGACGGCATGGCGTCGTGGGGATTCAATCCGACCTCACGCGTCGTTGCCTCGTTCTACCAATTGCAGCACTACCCGTATGGCTTCAATAGCGGTACCGTTCCGGTGTATCTTCCGGCCGGCTTTCCCGCGACCGGATGCGCAAATCTCAACGGCACGACCGCGAACGGATGCAATGCGGTAAACGAAGATCTGACGACCAAAGATTCGTTCCTGCTGCTCAGCTACGAAAAGCTGCTGCTGCTCGGAAAGATCGGGGGGCGCCCCCTTCCGGTGGTCATTACGCCCACATACGTCTCGCAGTGCGTCGTGCATGCCGCTTCAGGACAACCCGGAAGCCGTCCAGTGGACGTGCGGGAGGACCGGAACGTGAAGAGAACTCTCTTAATCAGCGCAATGCTTCTGGCGGCGATTCCTGGCTTTGCTGCGCCGAGGTCGACCATGGGGCCCCTTCCTGTCGAAAAAGCGTTCCACCCTATACACCTCGCAGGACAGGTGATGCACGCAGATGGCATGCCTGCAGGCAACGCACAGATCTACCTCAGTTGGACTACGGATCGAG
>PMUE01000127.1 GCA_003167055.1 Vulcanimicrobiota bacterium
CAAACTCAACCAGCAGTGCGATTTGCTATTGCGGATCGAGACCAACATTGGGATCACCGGACCGGTCCCGCTGCGCGCCGGCGAAACCGCCACGGTCAAGGGCCAGTTCGAGGACGATCCCAGCGGCGGCGTGATTCACTGGACGCATCACGATCCGTCCGGCCGCCACATCGCCGGCTACGTCATCGCCGGCGGCAAGATCTATCAATAGACTTTATCCGCCAAAGCTAAAGCTTTGTCGTCTAAAGTCGCAGTAGTGCTGCCAGCATGGCGCGGTGGTCGTTGAGAAATCGGCGCGTGACGGCGTATTGCTCGGTATCCTCGTAGCGAACTTCGCGAAAGCCGTGCTCATCGAGCCGGATGATCGTACTCCTCGGATAGGCCATGAGTATCGGCGAGTGCGTCGCGATGATGAATTGCGAGTTATTGATCACGAGGTCATGGATCGAGGCTAGGGCGCTCATCTGCCGAGTCGGCGAGAGCGCAGCCTCGGGTTCGTCGAAGATGTACAAGCCGTCGCCGCGCAGCTTTTGGTTGAGGACCGCCAAGAACGATTCGCCGTGCGAGCGCGCATGCAGCGACCGGTAGTCGTACGCGGCCGTGCTTCCGGTCTCATCTGTGTACGTCGCGACGTTGTAGAAGCTCTCGGCCCGCAGAAAGAACGCGTCCCGCGGCTTGCGTATCCCGCGAACCGGCTGCAGGTGCTCCCACAACGGCGAAACCGTTTCTGCCGTTTTTAAGAGCGTCATGTTCCGCGTTCCGCCTTCTGGTCCGAACCCCATCGCTAGTGCGATCGCCTCGATGAGGGTCGATTTTCCGCTACCGTTCTCGCCAACCAGGAACGTGACGTCGGGATGAAAGGCCAGTTTGCCGAGCGCACGGACCGCCGGGATGTTGAACGGATAGCGATCGTCGTCGGCGATCTCATCCCGCAGGAGCGAAATGCTGCGCAGGTACGGCTTCGTCTCGGCAGCGCCCCTCATCTAGGCCCCATGGTAGCACGGCAAGAAGAACGAGCCGCCGTGATCCTCGAATCGATCGTTCTGGCGAGTGCCTCCCCGCGGCGGCTCGAACTGCTCCGCTCGCTCGGCTTGGACGTGCGGGTCGAGCCCAGCGGCTACGACGAGCCCGATGATCCCTCGATCGCGCCGGCCAATCTGGCAATCCGCCACGCGGCCGCCAAGGCGCGCGACGTGCAAGCTCGTTTCCCCGACGATCTGGTCGTGGCGGCGGATACCGTGGTCGACATCGATGGGACCGCACTTGGAAAACCGCGCGATCGCGCCGATGCCGCCCGCATGTTGCGAGCGCTTTCGGGCCGGATGCACGCCGTGCACACCGCCTACGCGATCGCATTTCCGGGACGCCGCGACCTGATCCAAGAGTGCTCGACGACCCGGGTGCGCTTTTATCCGCTCGCCGACGACGAGATCGAGCAGTACGTGGCGACCGGCGAACCGATGGATAAAGCCGGCGCGTACGGCATTCAGGGTCGCGCGGCGGCGCTGGTTGAGTCGATCGACGGCGACTTTTATACGGTCATGGGCTTCCCGCTTGCCCGCTTCGTTCGGGCATTGCGCCGGTTGGGTTTTGCGTTACCCGCGGCGAAGAACAAGCCTAACGAATAGGCCTTTCCCGGGAGCTGGCCATCTTTACTTATCGCGACGAGCGCAAACTATTCGCGCTGATTGCCGTCATCATCGTGGCGGCGACGCTGGCGCTCGTGCAAATCAACGCTGAACGCGCCGGCACAACGAGTCCGCTCACCGCGATTGCAACATCGCTCGCCTCGTTTGCGCAAAGCGCAACGACGATCGTGATCGATGGTGTGCGCGGTGCCGGAACGTCGGTCGCCGAGCTCCCATCGCTCGAAAAAGAAAACGCGCGCCTGCGCACCGACAATCGTGCGCTCAGCGACGAGAACACCCGCTTGCACGAACTCGCGGCGCAATATGCCGCTGAGGTGAGCATCCGGCCGGCCGTTGATGCAAATCCCACCGGCATCGAAGCGCGCGTCATTGGCTTTCCACCCGAGAACGACTCGCGCACGGTCACCATCGATCGGGGGAGCAACGCCGGCGTCCACAAAGACGACGGAGTGATTGCGAGCGAAGGCGTCGTCGGGCGGGTCGAATCGGTCGGTCCGTTCTCGAGCGAGGTCGTACTCATCACCGATTACACCAGCCGCATTCCCGCGGTGACGCGCCGCGGACGGTATTGGGGTATCGCGCGCGGCAATCTTTCGAGCGTGCGCGTCGAGTACATTCCGCAAGACGCACCGATCAAACCCGGAGAAGTGATCGTCACCGGTCAAGGTCGCTCGTTCCATTCCGGTGTGCCGATCGGCACGATCCTTTCGGTCGAGCGCGGCGACGCCACGCTGTATCAAACTGCCGTCCTTCGGCCCGCCGTCAATCTCGGCACCCTCGATCGCGTTGTCGTCGTCCCGCAATAGAATTCACATCCCGCGCGTCACCGCACCGGCATGGTACATTTCGGTTGCGTGGCTGCTGCTCGCACTGTTCGCACAGGCATGCTTCATGCACGTGTTCACGATCCGCAACGTCGAACCGAATCTCGTGCTCGTCGCGGTTGTGTGGTATGCGATTCGCGTCGAGGCGTGGCGCGCGGCCGCGTACGGGCTCGCTGCCGGCTTCGCACTCGATCTGCTCGCCTTCGGTACGACCGGCGGTGCCTGGACGATTGCGATGACCGCTGTCGCGGTCTTCAGCAGCACGATCTCGCGCGGGTTCTTTGCCGACTCAATCCCGCTGGTCGCGACGATCACGTTCGTTGCAACGCTCGTGGTTCGGTTGATCTTCTGGGTCGTCATGAGCTTTGAAGGCTATCCCGGCGGCGTTGCGATGATGCATTTTCACGAGGCGCTGTTTGAAGCGATTCTCAACGGGCTCGTGATGACGATGATCATTTTGATCAACCGGCGCTTCGACAACCGTTACGCATGATCATCGATCGGCGGCGCGCGCCGCGCATTTCATGGGAA
>PMUE01000241.1 GCA_003167055.1 Vulcanimicrobiota bacterium
GATCCGCGCGCTGATCGCCGACCTCGACGGGAGCCATCTCGCGATCCAGGGACCGCCCGGCAGCGGAAAGAGTACGCTTGCCGGCGCGATCATCGGCGATCTGCTGGCAAGCGGTGCACGCGTCGGCATCGTCGCGGGCGGCCACAAAGCTATTCACAATCTGCTCCACAAGATCGAAGCGCATGCGGCGCTGGACGGGCGGCGTTTTCGCGGGCTGCAAAAATACGCCACCACAACCGAGGGCTCGCAGTATTGTTCCACCAACGCGGAGAGTTGGATCGCAACAACGTCGAGCAATGCGCCCTTTGACGACGATCACGACTTGGCCGCCGGCACGCCGTGGCTCTTTACCCGCCCAGCAATGGCCGGACGGTACGATTACTTATTCATCGATGAAGCAGGCCAAATGAGTCTTGCGGACGCGGTAGCGTGTTCGATGGCAGCGCGCAACGTGGTGCTGCTCGGCGATCCCTTGCAGCTCAAGTCGGTTTCGCAAGGCGCGCATCCGCCCGGAACCGATCTCTCGATCCTCCAGCACCTGCTCGGTGCGCACGAGACAATCGATCCCCGCGAGGGCATTTTCCTCGACCATTCGTACCGGATGGCGCCGGCGATCTGCGAATTCATCTCGCACGCGATCTACGAAGATCGCCTGCACGCGGCGCCCGAATGCGCACGAAACGCGATCGACGCTCCGGGTTTGCGCGGAAGCGGCTTACGCTATCTTCCGGTCGCGCACGACGGCAACACGCGCGCGTCGGACGAAGAGGTCGAAGCCGTGCGCGATGCCGCACTTGCGCTGCTGCGCGGCAGCGTGCAGCTCGGTGAGCATCCGCGTCGTCCGATGACCGCGCGTGACCTGATCGTCGTCTCGCCCTATAACGACCAGCGCAAACGCATTCGCAAAGCACTTGAAGCAGCGGGCGTCGGTGACATCCGGGTTGGGACCGTCGATAAGTTCCAAGGCCAGGAGGCGGCGGTCGTGTTGTACTCGATGGCGACCTCCAACGGCGCGACGTTGCCGCGCGATTTAGCCTTTCTGTTCGAGCGCAATCGTCTTAATGTGGCGATTTCGCGCGCGCAGTGCATGAGCATCTTGGTCTGCTCGCCTGAACTGCTTGGCGTACGTTGCTCGACCCCCGAGCAGATGGCCCTAGTTAACCTTTTATGCGCATTTGTCGAAGGCGCCGCCGGTCGGGAAGCGAACCAAGCCCCTCATGCAACACCGGCCTAATTGGGTCACCGGCATCGCGCTGCTTGCGATACATGTCGGTGCTCTCCTCGCGCTCTTCCCGGCCTTTTTTTCGTGGTCCGGGGTTATCGTCGCGATCGTGATTTCAAACTTGACCGGCGCCTTCGGTATTACGCTGTGCTACCATCGCTCGCTGACCCATCGCGCCTTGCGCATGGTGAGGCCGCTTGAATACGCGACCGCGATACTCGGCGCCCTCGCCTTCCAAGGCGATCCGATTAACTGGGTTGCTACCCATCGCATTCATCACGCGCACGCCGACCGGCGCGGCGACCCGCACAGCATTCGCCGCGGTCTGACGTGGGCGCATGTCTCGTGGCTGTTCCGCACCAACGAGAATTTGCCGACCGACGAACAGTGTAAGCGCTACACGCCCGACCTCTGGCCCGACCCGGTGTATCAGGCGCTGCGCTACCTCTACGTGCCGATGCAAATTGCGCTCGCCGTATTGCTCTTCGTTCTCGGCGGCTGGTCGTGGGTCGTGTGGGGCATCTTCGCGCGTCTGGTTTTCACCTATCACGCCACCTGGCTGGTAAATTCGGCCGCGCATGCGTTCGGTTATCGCACCTATCGCACGCCGGACCGCTCGGTCAACTCGTGGTTCGTTGCCATGATCTCGTGGGGCGAAGGATGGCATAACAACCATCACGCGTTCCCGTTCTCGGCGCGCCACGGCCTGAAGTGGTTCGAGATCGATTGCACGTGGTGGACGATCAAACTGATGGCCGCGCTGCGTCTGGTCGACAAAGTGCGCGTGCCGACGCGCGAAATGCGCGAGCGCCTGGCCGGCGCACAGAAGGATCTGCAGCGCAGTTACTTCCGGCGCATGACGCTGGAGTAATGACTGACGACGACGTCCGGCGCTATGCGGCGCAGGGTTTCGCTGTCTTTCCTTCGTTCAAATCTTCCGCACAGATCGCCGCGCTTTCGCAGCGCGCGGCTGCGATCGTGGCTGCGTTCGACCCGCACGACGCAACCGTCTTTTCGACGCGCGATGATTCCGCGCGTAGCGACGCCTACTTCATGGAGTCGGGCGAGCAAATCCGCTGCTTTCTCGAAGAGGACGCCCGAACGGTCAATAAGATCGGGCATGCCATGCACGATCTCGACCCGGTCTTCGATGCGTTTTCACGCGACGCGCGCTTAGCGCAGATCGCCGAGCGTATCGGCTTGCGTGACCCGCGAATCTACCAATCGATGTACATCCTCAAGCAGCCGCATGTGGGTGGTGAAGTCAACTGGCATCAGGACGCGGCCTTCTTCGACACCGACCCGCCGAGTGTTACGGCCTTTTGGTTCGCCCTCGAGGACGCGACGCGCGAGAACGGCTGCATGTGGGTGCAGCCCGGCGGCCATCGCTCCCCGCTGCGCGCCCGCTTCATTTCCGACGGACGCGGCGCGCGGCTCGAACCGCTCGATCCGACCCCGTGGCCGTCGCTCGAGACGGCCGTTCCGCTTGAAGTCACTGCCGGGACGCTCGTCGTCTTTGACGGCATGCTGCCGCACTACAGCGCCCCCAACCGCTCCCCGCGGTCGCGCCACGCCTACACGCTGCACGCCGTCGACGGACACGCGAAGTATTCTCCGCTGAATTGGCTGCAGCGTACGACGCTCCCGGTACGCGGTTTCAACTAGAACGGGACGCGCAAACCAACGAACGGCATCAGCGACGAGGTTCGGGTCAAGAGCGAACCGTAATTCGTCGTCTGATTCACGTAGTGCAGCCCGTAGTCGAAGCGATAGCTCCCGAGGCTGGTGAGGTGATGCAAGGATGCCTCGATGCGCGCTCCGTGATCGGTTGACGTGAACACGCGCGGCGGAGTCGATGGCGTAAAAGCGATCGTTTCTTGATTGATCACGTGGCTGTAGGGTGTGACCAGCGCGTCGGCAATCAATGCGCCGTGCAGGTTCTCGAGCAGCGTGGTGCGCACGGTGAGATGCAATCCCTCCGCCCGGGTGTGCTGCGAAACGAAGCTGTTGACCGGGGCCGGCGCCAGATTGACGATGGTATCGCCGGCGCCGAGCGCGAGCCGCGAACTCCCGAGATGTGCAAGG
>PMUE01000327.1 GCA_003167055.1 Vulcanimicrobiota bacterium
GAATGCGCACGATGCGCGGAAAGCGCAGCGCGTAGCCGCTTTGATGCAGTGAACTCTTTTGGACAATATCGAACGCCACCTCGAGCACGATGCGCGGCTCGACCGCAAAGGCGTGGCCGTAGTGGCCGTCAATGCGATGCTCGAGAAACCACGGGGTCAGCGCGGCGATTTCGGCGTCAGTTAGGCCGGAATACGCCTTGCCGATCGTCAGCAACTCCCCGCCGGGGCCGCGAACCGCGAAGGTGTAGTCGGAGAGCACCTTCGCGCGTTTACCGTGCCCCCACTCCACGCCGACCACGACGANNGCTTGAGCTTGAGCCACCACTTCCCGCGCCGCCCCGGCGCATAGGGTGAATCGGCCCGCTTGAACATCGCGCCTTCGTGCCCGCGCGAACGCGCCGCGTCGAAGCGCGCGTTGAACAGCTCTGCGCTCGCATCGGCGTCGACGCGCTCGAACGGCGCGATACGCAGGTGGGCGTTTTCGCGCACCGCCTCGGCAAGCCGTTCGCGGCGCTCGCGCAGTGGAAGGTCGAGCAGGGACTCGTCACCGATGGCCATCGCGTCGAAGACGACGTACTGCAGCGGAACGTCGGCGAGCAGTTGTGCATCGATCTCCTTGCGTTGCAGGCGTGCTTGCAGCGTGCGAAACGGCAATGCCTTCCCGTCGCGCGAGGCGATGATCTCGCCGTCGAGCATCATGCGTTGTGGTTGATCGCGCAGCGCGGCAGCGACTTCCGGATATGAATGAGTGACGTTGTTGAGCGTGCGGGAGAAGAGCGCGATCGCGTCGCCGTCAACGTGGGCCTGCGCGCGAATCCCGTCGTACTTGTCCTCGGCGAGCCAGGTGTGGCGAGCGAGATCGGGATAGGCTTCTCCTTACAGGATCGGCGATGCCAGCATGAAGCCGATCGGCGAGCCCAGCGCAATGCGTAACGTATCGAGCGCACCGCGCTTTGCGGCGAGCGCCACCGCACCGACATCGCCCGAAATCATAACGGCGCGCCGGATTCGCGGCGGTTCCTGATCGAACGCGGCAGCGACCGCGTCGAGCACCAGGCCTTCGCGCAGGCCGATTCGCAAGTCCCCGGTCATGATCTTGATGACGTACGTGGCTTCGAGCGGCTCCGTGCACGCACCCAAGATGCGCTCGCACAGGTGCAGGCGACGCTTTCCCGCCGCGCGTCCAGAGGCGGCGGCGATCTCGTCGAAGATCGCGGCGAGCGACGCCGGTGTAAGGCCATCGTCGCGAAAGAGCCCGAGATTCGCCGGCTCGCGAACAAGCGGACCGAGCGCATCGCCAAGGTCACCGTGCTCTCGGTACCCGGCGCGCAGCTGCGCATCGGTAACCCCCCAGACGTGCGTAGCGGCCTCGACGATCGTCCGTCCGCCGACCGAGAGCTGCTTTTGCTCGCGTGCCGCAAAGACGTTGCCGGTGAAGAAGCGCGTGGCCGGTGCGAGGTTCTCGTCGTCCAGGCCGCGCAGGTACGCCGCGAGGATTGCGATCTTCTCGAGCTTCCCGGTCGTGGCCGCAACCGCGGCGCAGGTGCGGGCAAAGGCGATCATGGAACGTAGTTTCTCATGGTAACGGCCTTCATCCTGATGAACGTTTCCCGCACGCATTTGCGCTCGATTGCCGACGATCTGCTCGCGATCGACGGCATCGCCGAAGTCTACTCGGTCGCCGGCCCATTTGACATCGTCGCGATCGCGCGCGTCCGGGCGCACGAGGACCTCAACGATCTAGTTACCGAGCATGTTGCCGCGCTCGAGGGGATTGAAAACACCGAAACCCTGATCTCGTTCAAGACCTTCGCCAAGAAAGATCTCGGGCTGCTCTGGGATATCGGCGTCGACTAGCGCTCAGCGCACTGGCGGCCGTCTTGGCTGCAACGAGCGCACCTGCGCTCTCGAATGCGGAGGACTTGGATGCGGCGACCGCGCGTTTTCGCGCGACGATCGCGCGAATGAACGCGTTGCCTTCGCCTCCCACGCTGCGCTATCAGGCGCGGATCCGTACCGACGGCGGTACGGTAAGCGCAACCACTGCGAAGGTCGTATTCTTTCCCGGTGGAGTGTTCAGCCCGGCCGCGCCGGACGAGGTCGAACTCCAACTGACGTCGGCGGGTGTACCTTCGCCGATCCTCGATCCTACATGGAGCTCGGCGTTTGGCTGGATGCAGCATCGCAGCCTCCTGGTGCGGCGGGCACCACCGCCGTCGTCAACGCTCGACGTCACCTTGCCGACCATCGCGGTTGTCGCCGCGGCGCCGGCGGTCGCCTGCCGCGTCGTCAGCGAACGAAGCGGGACGTGCCCAAACGGTGACCGTGGATGGCAGCAGCGAGTCGTTCCCTTACGCGATCCCGACATGCACCCGCTGGTGGGCACGATCATCGACGAGCGAACGGAACTCTTCTGCGTGCTCGAGTTTGAAGAGTCGATTGCCGCGGGCGACGCGATGGACGCGCAGGGACTCGCCGAGCTTCGTTTTCAATCGGCGGCTTCATATTATGTCGTCACCAGCGCGCATTTAATCATGCACGTCCAAAACGCTAGCGGAGTGGCAAGAAT
>PMUE01000242.1 GCA_003167055.1 Vulcanimicrobiota bacterium
AGCAGGTCGTCGCCGATCGCGCGCTGCGTCGCGTCATCGGCCAGCGCCCCGCCGCCGCTCGCCGCCAGCACCGGATCGATCACCGCCGGAAGATCGGCGCCGCGGATGGCCTGCGCGACAAGCTGGACGGCTGCCGCCGAGCCGAGCGCTCCGACGCGAACCGCGTCGACCAGATCCCAGTCGATCGCGTCGAGCTGCGCGCGGATGATTGCCGCCGAAAGCGGTTCGAGCGCGTGCACGCCGCGCGCATCCTGCGCGCTAACGGCGGCGACTACGCTGAGCACCCGAACGCCGAGCTCGGTGCCGATGCGCAGGTCGAGCCCGGTACCGGCAACGTTCCACGGATGCGTCGTCCCGATCGAAAGAACGGTCACGTCGCCGGTCGTCACTTCACCCAACCGAGGCGCTCGTAGAGACCGAAACCGGCATCGACCAGTGCCGAGAGTTCCACCAGCAGTTCGCGCTCGGGACGCACGAAGTTAAAGCACGACCGGCCTTGCATGCGCTTCTTGAGCGCATCGCTCGTGCTGCCGAGCAGTTCGGGATGCGAGTAAATCGGGAGGAGATGAAAGGCCACATGCGCGCGGCGAATCTGCACGCCGCCGAACCGCATCGCGCGCTTGAAATCCGGCACGTACTCACCGTCGAGCATGTAGAACGTCTCGGTGTCGGCGGCCGCGTGTAAGCGTGGTGCATACGGCGTGAGCAGCGCCTTGAGGACCGCGAACGTGCCTCGAAAATCACGCGTCGCGGTCATACCACTGCTCCACCAGCGCGCGCGCTGCCGATTCCGGATCGGGCGCCGAGGCAATCGCGGCGATCACCGCGGCCATCGCCACGCCGCTCGCCAGCACCGCATCGATCGTTGCCGTGCTAATGCCGCCGATCGCCGCAACCGGATAGCGGCTCACCGCAGCGACCGCGCGCAACCCGTCGATCCCGATCGGCACACCGGCATCGGTCTTCGAGCCGGTCGCGTAGACCGCACCGACGCCGAGATAGTCGGCGTCTTCGGCGTTCGCGCGCTGCGCTTCGGCGACGGTGCCGCACGACAGGCCAATCAATCGCTCACGCAGGGCCGCGCGCACCGGCGCAACCGCAGCGAAGCCTTCGTCGTCGGGTCCGAGATGCACGCCGTCGCAGTCGAACGCCAGCGCCGCGCGCCAATCGTCGTTGACGATCAAGAGCGCACCGCACGCGCGCGTCCGCTCGCGCAAGGCCTGCAAGTGCTCCGCGCGGATTCCGCTTTTGGCGCGATACTGGAGCAGGCGTACGCCGCCGGCAAGCGCCGCGTTCGCAATGGTCACCGTGCGCGTGTCTTCGTTAATGATCGCGTACATACCGTGCAACTGCGCGACACGTTGCGCGCGCGTTACGAGCGTGGTTTCATTCGTCGCCATAACACGAGGTTCGCCGCAAGATAGCACACGAAGAGGACGCAGATTCCAACGGCGATGACGAGTTGATGGCGTTGCAACGCGAGCGGCACGATCAGCACGAAGCAGAGCGCGGCAAACATCACGATCGTCATGATGCGCGTGAAGGGAATCATGGTTCGAGCAACAGATCTGAAAGACGCAACAATTCGTTTTCGTTAGCGAAGCGAAACTCGATCTTTCCGCCTCGGCTGCCGCGCACCAGCGCGACGTGCGTGCCGAACCGTTCGCGTAAGCGCTGTTCGAATTCCGCCTCGTCGGGCGAGAGCTCGCGCACCCGCCCGGTTGCAGCCGGCGTCTTCACCGCACCGGTAAGTTTCTCGAGTGCGCGGACCGAGAGCCCGTCGTTGGCAGCGCGCTCGGCTAATTTGATGCGCTCGTGCGCCGACGCCGCCAGCAGCGCGCGGCCGTGACCGGCAGTCAAACGGCCGTCGACCAGCATCGCTTTGATTGCATCCGGGAGCGCGAGTAAACGCAACGCATTCGCGACCGCAGGGCGACTGCGGCCCAGGCGCTGCGCGAGATCCTCCTGCGTAAACCCGTACTCGTCCATCAGGCTGGAAAAGCCGGCGGATTCCTCGATCGGATTGAGGTTTTCACGCTGCAGATTCTCGATGATTGCCACTTCGAGCGAATCACGGTCGTCAGACTCGCGCACGATTGCGGGAATGGTCGCGCGCTGCAGCGCGGCGCAGGCGCGCCAGCGCCGCTCGCCCGCCACCAGCTCGAAATTCTCACCGCGCCGGCGCACGATGATCGGCACCAGCACGCCGTACTCAGCGATCGAGTTCTTGAGGTCGTCCATCGCGGCCGCATCGAAGTTCTTGCGCGGCTGAAACGGATTGGGCGTGATGCGCGCGACCGGAATCTCCCGTAGCGCGTCGTCGGGCGTCGGTGAGGTTGGCACGGGCGCATCGCCGAGCAGCGCGCCAAGCCCTTTGCCCAACCCGCGTTTGGGTTGACTCATACCGGTGCGTGCGCTCCGAGCAATTCTTTCGCGAGCGAGATGTACGCTTGCGCGCCGCGGCTCTTCACGTCGAAGAGGATGACCGGCTTGCCGAACGACGGCGCTTCGGAAAGACGAATGTTGCGCGGAATCTGCGTCTTGAACATTTGCTGCGGAAAGTATCGCTCGAGTTCATCGAGCACTTCCATCGCCAGGCGCGTGCGACCGTCGAACATCGTCACCAGCACGCCACTGACGTGCAGCGTCGGATTGAGCGCGCTGCGCACGCGATTGACGACTGCGGTCAGCTGCGAGAGCCCTTCGAGCGCGTAGTATTCGGCCTGCACCGGAATGATGATTTCTTCTGCGGCGGTGAGCGCATTGATCGTTAGCAGGCCGAGTGACGGCGGACAATCGATCAGCACGAAATCATAGCGCGACGCAATCGGCAGGAGCGCTTGGCGCAGGCGCGTTTCGCGCGAGAGCGCCGACACGAGCTCGATTTCAGCACCGGCGAGATTGATTGTTGCCGGGATGAGCGTGAGCGTGTCGATCTCGGTCGCTTGCGCGACGTCATCGACGCTCGCTTCCTGCATCAAGACATTGTAGATGTCGCGATGCATGCCGTGTTTTTCAATGCCGAAGCCGGTCGTCGTATTACCTTGCGGATCGCAATCGACAACTAACACACGCCGGCCTTCAACAGCGAGCGCGGCACCAAGATTAACGGCTGTCGTGCTCTTGCCGACGCCGCCTTTTTGATTGGCGACCGCGATGACGTAGGTCAAATTTTGCCCCCGCTAGCCATGCTGCAACCGTGGGCCCATATATGGCCTCCTGCTGCCCCAATTACACCACAAGTAGCCCAACT
>PMUE01000072.1 GCA_003167055.1 Vulcanimicrobiota bacterium
GGTTTGTCGGGCGTCGGACCGCCGCCAGGATTGAAGATCAGCCAGGTGTTCCCGATTTGGACGAACGCCGGGTCCTCGGCTCCGAGCACGCTTCGGCGCGTAACTTTAGCATCGAAGATCTTTTGGTAGAATTGGACCGACCGCTGGACATCGGATACACAGAGAAAATGCGCGGCCGTAAATCCCACCTGCGGCGGCATCTGATAATTGACGTCTTTGACTTCTACTTCGCTCATTAGAGTCGTCTCAGTGACGGGCGAGCAGCGCGATCAGCGCGAGCATGACCGTCGTCCACGACGTCACGTTGATGCCGATCACCCACATAAACTTCTGATCGACCTGGGCGAATCTGGAATTCATGTCGGAGCGAAGGCTGCCGATTTCAGATCGCAGGCTCTGGTCAAGCGAATCGATGCGACCGCCGAGCTCGGACCGCACGTTGCCTATTTCGGACCGAAGGTTTCGATCGAGCGAGTCAAGCCGGCCGTCAATGCCGTTTAGGCGATCGGCGATCTGGACGTTGATGCCCTCCATACGGGCTATCCGGCCTTCGAGAGGTTCGGCGCTCACGCAGACTCCTTTGGGGACGAGTATAGCATCATTCCCTCGTAGAAGGCGGAGCGGCAAGACGCGGGAGGGGAAAGGATTGAACGCTCGACATGTCCCCACGTCGCCATGGATCGCGGTTGAGATAGGGCTTGTGCTACTCCTATGCGGTCTACTTCTCTGGGCTTTCGCCTCGCAGATCGGAAAGGCGCTCGCTAGTGATAATCCAAGTGAGAGCGAGGGAAGTTTTATGTGGTTACGCGGGATCCCGGGCACACAGTCGCCGGAGGTTTCGGCGTTCCAAGTCGCTGCGACCGGTATCTTTTTCATGCTCGCCGGCTGCGTGCCACTTGCCGTTAACGCGCGCTGGCTTTTCCATACGCTAATAGGTAGATAGCGGTGCCGATAGCAGGCGGCGGTCCCTCGACTACGCTTCGCTACGCTCGGGATGACAACGGTACGGCGACGATTGGGGCGAGGAGGTCGCGCAAGCGGTCGGGCTCCGCGAGGAATGCGTCGTGGCCGTGATTGCTTTCGAGTTCGAGATAGCGCGCGTGCAGACGCTTTGCGGCGGCGCGTATTTCTTGTGGACGGAAGAGCCAGTCCGATGAGATGCCGACGAACGTGAGGTCGACGCCGGGCGGCGCGACGCGATCGCGCACGTCGAAGCTGTCCATCGCGTGGGTGAGCAGCGTGTAGGTCGCGCCGTCCATGCGTTCGACGAATTTCTCACCTTGATGATCGAGGTAGCCCTCGACGTCGAATTGCGCGCGACCCTTGCGATCGGCCTTGCGGTCGTGACGCTCGCGAAAGAGATCGTCGCTCTTGTAGGTGAGCATCGCGATCTTACGCGCGAGTGCAACGCCGCGCACCGGATCGAGGGCGATGGCTTCGCGCTGCACCGCATTGAGGGCGATGCCCATCGCGGTATGATGATCGCTTGCGCCGATGACGATCGCGTGACCGACGCGCTCGGGCGCATCCAAGGCCCACTGCAGCGCCTGCATCCCTCCGAGCGATCCGCCGGCCACAACCGCAAGCCGCGGAATCCCGAGTTTATCGAAAACGCGAAGTTGTGCTCGCACGATGTCGCGCACGGTCACACGTTCTTGTGGTCGCGTTGATCCATAGCAGCCGCCGAGGACGTTGATGCCGATGACGCACCAGTAGCGACGATCGAACAATGCACCGTCGCCCACGACCTGCGGCCACCACTCGGCGACGCGGCTCGAGCCGGTGAGCGCGTGCGCGGCAAAGACGATGTTCTCGCCGCTCGGCAAGGGATCGGCGCCGTCGATCGTGACGCGCTGCTGGACCGCGGGGAGTGTTTCCCCGCAGTCCAGTTCCAGCGCACCGACGTCGATGGTTTCTTCGCGGAGCACCGCTACGCGAGGGCCTGTTCGAGGTCGGCGATGATGTCGCGTTTGTCTTCGATCCCGACCGACAAGCGAATCGTCGACTCGTCGACGCCGCTTTGCAGTCGCTCTTCGGGCGTGAGTTGCTGATGCGTGGTGCTCGCCGGATGAATGACCAGCGACTTGGCATCACCGACGTTGGCCAGCAACGAGAAGAGCTTGAGGCGATCGATGACTTGTTTTGCGCGCGTGGCATCGCCCTTGACGCGGAAGGTGAGAATGGCGCCGCCGCCGTTGGGCAGATACTTTTCCGAGCGCGGGTAGGCCACCGAGACGACGTTGGGATGCTGCTCGAGGTACTCGACCACCGCGCGCGCATTGCTGCTGTGGCGTTCGATCCGCAGCCCGAGCGTTTCGAGCCCTTGCAGCAGCAGCCAGGCGTTGAACGGCGAGAGCGCCGCACCCACATCGCGCAGCAACTGGACGCGCGCCTTTAAGATGTAGGCGATGTTGCCGAAGACCGGCGCGTACTGGAGGCCGTGATACGACGGATCGGGATCGACGAAGTCGGCAGTGAAGCGCGGATTGTTGCCCCAGTCGAACTTGCCGCCGTCGACGATCACGCCGCCGATCGCGGTGCCGTGGCCGCCGATAAACTTGGTGGCCGAGTGCACGACGATGTCGGCGCCGAAGTCGATCGGCCGTAGCAGATACGGGGTCGGCAGCGTGTTGTCGACGATGAGCGGCAAGCCGTGCTCGTGCGCGATCGTCGCGTACTTCTCGACGTCGAGCACGTCGATCTTCGGATTGCCGATGGTCTCGGCGAAGATCGCCTTGGTGTTGGGACGAATCGCCGCCGCGACTGCCGCAGGGTGGTTGAAATCGACCAGCGTGACGTCGACGCCAAAGCGTTTGAGCGTGTGGGCAAAGGCGTTGTAGGTGCCGCCGTACAGCGAGTTGGAGCTGACGATGTGATCGCCGGTGCGCGCGACATTGAGAATCGCGTACACGACGGCGGCTTGACCGCTCGCGACTGCAAGGGCCGCAGCGCCGCCTTCGAGGGCGGCCACGCGCTGCTCGAGCACGTCGGTGGTGGGATTGTTGATGCGGGTGTAGATGTTGCCGAACTCTTCGAGCGCGAAGAGTTTGCCGGCGTGTTCGGTCGAGTCGAAGAGATACGAGGTTGTTTGGTAGATGGGAACCGCGCGCGCTTTCGTCGCCGGATCGCCGTTGTGACCGCCATGAATGGCGACCGTGTCAAAGTGTGGAGTTCGGGGTTGTTCGAGGGTTGTACTCATGTTCGTGGATCGTCTCTTTCCCGGTCATAACAACACAGTTTCTACCTGTGAGACCGGAGCTTTGAGGAGAGTATCATCCCAAGGGATGAAAAAAGAACGACGCCCCCGTCGTACCGGCGGAGGCGTCGTTTGAGTGCTTTTCTGTTCCGTGCGGCTACACGGTGCTCCCAATGACGATCCCCGCCTTATTCATCTGAATAATGCACATGGGACAACTCATCATGGAGGTCGCGAACATTTCGGGTAGATTACCACGCTCTGCGCAGGGCGTCAAGCCCGGTTCGAGGCATAGGAACGACTGATGAGGCGCTTCGCGATTACGGTTGTTGCAGTCGTGCTGTGCGCGGCTGGAGCCTACGCGTCGAGCGTCTACGGCGGAGGAGACCATGCGGGAACCATGGTCACGGCCAATCAAGGCTGGACCGCGCAAATTGCGAGTGAGATGTGGCATAAGCCACAGGGCGCGGTCCTCATGCCGGCCGCCTTCTTCGCAGCGCTGCGCGACAAGAATGGCGAGAAGATGGATTCCGCCGCCAAGCTCGATCAGTACGGTTTCGTTCCGGATCAGAAATCGCCGGAGAATCCCAATGGCTGGCCGGTGGGGTTTGTCCTTGACGATGGCAGTCGAAACGCCGGCATCCCGCAGTTTGGGTTCACGTGCACGGCGTGCCACACGACGCAACTCGCATACCGTGGAAAGCACGTGTTGATCGAGGGTGCGGGCGGAAAAATTATCGTATCGCCGTTTGTCGCAGCGATCAACGGTGAACTGATCGCAACCTACCGCGACCCGGCGCGCCGGGCCGCGTTCGCAAAAGAAGCGGTCAGCTACGGATATCCGGCGGCACGCATCGATCACGACATGACGGCGTTCGTGACAACGTTGGAGAAAAACGTTGCCGTCGGGAGCAGCGTAAACGGGATTGCAACGCCCGGTGGGCCCGGCCGCGTCGACGCGTTATAGGGAATCGTCTACAACGTTATGGTGAAGGCGCTCGACGTTCCATCCAATGCGCGGCTCGCCGTTGCCCCGGTCGTGTATCCGCCAATCTGGGATATTTGGCATCTGGATTGGGTGCAGTACAACGCAGCAGTGCATCAGCCGATGGCCCGCAATATTGGTGAGGCGATTGGTCTTGGTGCACAACTCAATATCGTTGATGCGAGCGGTAAGCTCAATCCGCCCGCGACCCGCTGGAAATCCTCGGTGCGTATCAGGAATCTTTACTGGATGGAGAAGCAGATCGAGCACTTGAAGGCGCCGGTTTGGCCGGCTGGGGTCTTCGGGGCGATCGACTCCGCCAAGGCAGCCCGCGGGCGTGAGCTCTTCGTTGCGAACTGCATGCGTTGTCACGGTATCTCGCAAGTGCACGGCGGCGACACCTGGGCAGTACGCACATTACCGCTCGAAACCATTGGCACCGATTCGAACCAGGCGGTCGCCTTTGCGAAAGCGACGTACGATGCGACCAAGCTCGGCATGAGCGCGCGCGAGCCGGGAGCCCTGGGGCTAAAAGTCATCGTCGCAAATCTCAAGACGCAGGGCTATGAAGACGAAGGCATTCCGAAATCCGAGTGGCCGACCTACGATGGATTTGGACGGAAATTGGTCGCGGTGGCGCCATGCGGATATAAGGCGCGCCCGTTGATCGGCATTTGGGCGACCCCGCCGTACTTACACAATGGCAGCGTGCCGACAGTGTACGACATGTTGAGCGACACGCGCCCGTCGCATCCGATCCTTGGCAATCCGGAGTACGATCCGGTGAAGTTGGGCATGGTGCAGCAAGTGACGCCGCACAGCCTCACGCTCGATACCTCGTTGACGGGAAATGGCAACGTTGGGCACTGGTGGACCAACGATCGCAACCGGAAAGGGCGGATTGGCCCGGCACTTTCAGAGGTACAGAAGTACGAGCTTATCGAGTATCTGAAGAGTGCGACGTACGCGAACTACCCGACGCGCTCGGTCGATGCCGGGTTTCCGCTGCCGTGCGGAGATAACTTGCATTGGGCAGCCAACGCCGCGCTTAACCTGATGCCATAACCCGGACCGGCGCTTCGAGCAGGGCATCGTCCCACAGCGGATAGCGTGGAAGTTCCGGATGGCGCGGCAGATCCGCAA
>PMUE01000070.1 GCA_003167055.1 Vulcanimicrobiota bacterium
CCGGATTGTTTGTATCCGCCGAATGCGGCGTGTGCCGGATACGCGTGGTAACAGTTGGTCCACACGCGCCCGGCTTGGATGCCTCGGCCCATACGATACGCGACGTTGATGTCGCGCGTCCACACGCCCGCGCCCAGACCATAGAGCGTGTCGTTGGCGAGCTTGAGCGCATCGGCTTCATCCTTGAAGGTCGTGACCGAAACCACCGGCCCGAAGATCTCTTCCTGGAACACTCGCATTTTATTGTTTCCCTGGAAGACCGTCGGTTCGATGTAATAGCCGTCTTTGAGCTGGCCGTTGATCTTCGCGCGTTCGCCGCCGATGAGCACCTTCGCGCCCTCTTGTTTCCCGATGTCGAGATAGGAGAGGATCTTTTCCATCTGCTCGCTCGAGGCTTGCGCGCCGA
Source organism: Vulcanimicrobiota bacterium (assembly GCA_003167055.1). GTDB lineage: Bacteria > Vulcanimicrobiota > Vulcanimicrobiia > Vulcanimicrobiales > Vulcanimicrobiaceae > Aquilonibacter > Aquilonibacter stordalenmirensis. The sequence continues at coordinate 407 of PMUE01000070.1, forward strand.
CCATCGTGGTGGGGTCGAGCGGATTGCCTTGGGTGATCGCCCTGACGCGCTCGAGCGCGCGCTGCATGAACTTGTCGTAAATCGATTCTTGAATGAGCGCGCGCGACGGACAGGTGCAGACCTCGCCCTGATTGAGCGCGAACATTGTGAAGCCTTCGAGCGCTTTGTCGAAGAAGTCGTCATCTTGCGCGAGCACGTCGGCAAAGAAGATGTTCGGTGATTTTCCGCCCAACTCGAGCGTTACCGGAATCAAGTTTTGCGATGCGTACTGCATGATGAGCCGGCCGGTCGTGGTTTCGCCGGTGAATGCGATCTTCGCGACTCGCGGATTAGAGGCGAGCGGCTTGCCGGCTTCCAAACCAAAGCCGTTGACGATGTTGAGCACGCCGGGCGGCAAGAGATCGGCGACGAGATCGAGCCAGACCATAATCGACGCCGGCGTTTGCTCGGCAGGCTTGAGCACGACGCAATTGCCGGCGGCCAGCGCCGGAGCAAGCTTCCACGTCGCCATCAGTATCGGGAAATTCCACGGAATGATTTGCCCGACAACGCCGAGCGGTTCGTGGAAGTGATAGGCAATCGTCTCGGAATCGATCTCGGAGAGGCTGCCTTCTTGCGCGCGGATTGCCGCGGCGAAATAGCGGAAATGATCGATCGCGAGCGGGATGTCGGCCGCGGTGCTTTCGCGGATCGGCTTACCGTTGTCAATCGTTTCGGCGAGCGCAAGTTTAGCTAGGTTAGCTTCCATGCGGTCGGCGATCTTGTTGAGGATCGTTGCGCGTTCGGTCGGCGAAGTTTTCCCCCATGCATCTTTCGCTGCGTGCGCCGCATCCAGCGCGAGCTCGATGTCTTCCGCGGTGGACCGTGCAATCTCGGTAAACGGATGACCCACGATCGGGCTCACGTTCGCAAAATACTGGCCTTTCACCGGCGCGACAAATTTGCCGCCGATGAAATTGTCGTAGCGTTTTTTAAACGGAGATTCGATACCGAGCTTGCTGAGATCGTAGAGATCTTGCTTTTCAAGCGTTGTCGTCATGCGAATATTCTCCCGTCAATTTTCAAAGTGCCCAACGATCATAGCACCGCCGGCTCACGCGTGAGCGCGTGCTTGACAAATGCAGCGCCGAGGTTGGTTAGCAGCAGGACCCGGCGATCGTCCAGGCAATAATTCCTTCCCTTATGTCCGCTACAGTTGCCTCGGCGCTCGAACGGGTGCGCACCGCGCGCGGTCTTTCGCAGCGAGCGCTGGCTGAGGCGGCAGGCGTTACGCGCCAGGCCGTCAGCGCAATTGAGAATGGGCGCGTGCAGCCCGGGGTTGGGATTGCGCTTGCCCTTGCGCGCGTGCTTGGCACGAGCGTCGAGGAATTGTTTGCGCCATCCCCCGGTCCGTCAACGCCGCGCTTTGAAGCGGTGGCGCGCGAATACACCGCGCTAGAACCTTCCCACGGAGCGCTGGCGCCCGCCTACGTTGCCGGCTGTGACGTCACGACCGGATTACTTGCGCGACACGCGACGCTGCGCGCCCGCGAGACGCGCGTGCTGTGGCTGCCGATGACCAACCGCGCGGCACTCGAAGAGTTGCGGCGCGGTCGCGTGCACGCCGCCGTGGTGCACGGTGCGATGCCGCGCACGGTCGGCGACGCCGTCGAACGCTTCGAACTTGCAACCACGGAAATAGGCTGGCTGCTCGCGCGCGACAATCCGTTGCGTGTCCGCCGCGCCGCCGACATCGCCCGCAAAGGCGTGCGGCTGGTAAATCGGCCCGCAGGCGCCGGCGCGCGGCAGCTGATGGACGAGCAGGTGCGGCGGGCATCACTCGATCCGCGGCGGCTCGCCGGGTACGAGTGCGAGGTGCCGGGGCAACTCGATGCCGGCCGGGCGATCGCCCATGGGTTTGCCGACGTCGCCGTCGGCATGGCAAGCATCGCGCGCATCTACGATCTCGACTTTCTCGCGTTACGCGAAGAGCGCTGCACGCTCGTCGTGGCGCGCGCGGCAATCGAGACGACGGCAGTTCGAGTCCTGCTCGACACGCTGCGCTCGCAGCCGTACTGCCTTGACGTGCAGGGCCTCGACGCCTACGACGTGACGAAGATGGGCGAGCGCATCGCATGAATAG
>PMUE01000038.1 GCA_003167055.1 Vulcanimicrobiota bacterium
GCATCGGCCACCGCGCGCGGATCGCTCGCGAGCAACGCCGCTCCGGCTGTTTGCAGCGCCACACCCGTGCCGGTACCCATGGCGAATCCAACGTCCGCGACGGCCAGCGCCGGCGCATCATTGATGCCGTCGCCGGCAAATGCAACGCGCTCGCCACGGGACTGCAGGTCGCGCACGATCGCGGCCTTGCCCTCCGGTGCGACGCGCGCATGGAAGTGCTCGATACCGGCGTCAGCGGCTGCGGCACGCACGGGGCTCTCGGCATCGCCGCTGACCAGTTCCGCCGTGACGCCGAGCTCATGCAAGTGCTGCACTGCCTGCACCGCTTCCGCGCGAACCTCATCGCGAAGGTCGATCGATCCGATGACGGCGCCGTCGCTTGAAACGTTGACCCGCGTCGCGCCGTCGGGGCCGCCGGCCGCGGCACTCACGGTCACTTCGTGCGCGCCAACGCGCCCACTGATCCCGCTGCCGGCGATTGCGCGCACGTCGCGCGGAGATGCGATTGCAAGGGAGCGTTCGCGCGCCGCCCCGACAATCGCGCGCGCCAATGGATGCGTGGATGAGGATTCGACCGCAGCAGCGAGCGCCAGCGCATCGTCGCTGCTCGCGGCGAGGACCGTGGGGGTACCTTTGGTCAGCGTGCCGGTTTTGTCAAAGATCACCCGCGTCACCGTGGCCGTTCGTTCGAGTGCGCTTGCATCTTTGAAGAGGATGCCGCGCCGCGCGGCAACGCCGATACCGGCAATGATCGCGGTTGGCGTTGCGAGGCCGAGCGCGCACGGGCAAGCGACGATGAGCACGGCGACAGCGGTGACGATTGCATCCGCGAGACTGCGATGCGCGACCAGCCACCAACCGGCAAACGTCACAAGCGCAATCGCGATGATCGTCGGCACGAAGATGCCGGCGATGCGATCGGCTAGGCGCTGCACGGGCGGTGTCGAGCCTTGCGCGTGGCGCACGATGTCGATGATGCCGGCAAGGTGCGTACCTGCGCCGACTGCGGTTGCGCGGATAACTAATGCGCCACTCGCGTTGACCGTGCCGGCTTCGACGAGTGAGCCGCCGCGCACGTCGATCGGCATCGCCTCACCGGTGAGCATCGAACGGTCGATGGCGCTTTGGCCTTCGATAACCACCGCGTCGACCGGAATGCGCTCGCCGGGGGCGACAACGAGTTCGTCACCGACGCGTACCAACTCGACGGCGATTTCTTCTGAGCCACCGGCGGCAGTACGGCGATGGGCGAGCGGTGGGCGCAGCTCCAACAGCGCGCGCATTGCGCTCGAGCTGCTCACACGCGCGCGTGCTTCGAGGTACTTCCCGGCGTAGATCAAGGTGACGATCGCCGCCGCGGTATCGAAGTAGGTCGGGCCACCGCGCACCGAATCGTAGACACTCAAGAGGTAGGCCGCGGTCGAGCCGAGCGAGATCAAGGTATCCATCGTCGCGGTCCCGGAGCGCAACGCCGCGAGCGCCCCGCGGTGAAATTCCCAGCCGGCTCCGAGCCAGACCGGCAGCGTGAATGCAGCAAGAAGCAGGTTGCGGCCGGGGAAGTCCGGCGCGAACATTGCGATGCCGACCGCCGGCACGGTAAGCGCAATTGCCAGCGCGAGCACGATCCCGCGGCGCCGAAGCTCGGCTGCGCGCTCGGCGGCAAAGCGGTCTTCGTCGAGCTCGGTGCTGGCCTCGTAGCCGGCGCGTTCGACCGCGGCCAGCAGGTCGCGCGTGTCCAAGCTGCCGTGCAGGACGGTCGCGCGCTCGGTCGCTAGGTTGACGGCCGCGTCTTCGACGCCGGGCACGTCCCGAAGCGCCCGCGTCACGTGGGCGGCACAGGAGGCGCAGGTCATCCCGCGGATCTCGAGCTCGGTCAGGCTTTGCATCGCAAAGTTAAAAGACTTTCAAATGTGGAACAAGGGGGGAGCGGCAGCGGCCGTTCTCAGATAAGATCGAACCCACCACATCTAAGATCTACAACACGCTGCGGTTGCAAGCTGCTTGCATCGTCTCTTTGGGGAAATAAACGTGCCACCTACCTCTCGTCTGCGCGCCGCTCTCGGCGCGATTGTTCTATCTCTGGCTGTCGCCGTGCCGGCCGCCGCGTCGGCTCCGTTGCCCTCCGCCACGGCGCAAGACGTTAGCGAGAGTTATCATTTACTCTCGACGTCGTCGTATCGCCCGGTGGATCCGCAGACACTGGTCGACAAGGCGCGCGAGGCACTCGTCGATCTTGCGCACAAGCACGGCGTAAAAATCGACGTTGCACCGATACGCGCGAGCGACGATGCGCAGACGACGGTGGAAGGGCTGGATAGCGCGATCGCCGATGCCGCTGCAAGCGCCCACGGATCGACCACCGACTACGCGTACGCGGCGATCTCGGCGATGGCGAAGGCCGTGGACGATCGCTACACGCAGTTCATGACCCCCGACGAATATAAAGCGTTCAAAGACGCGCTCGACCCGGAGAAGATTTCCGGTATCGGTGTCCTGATCGCACCCGACGAGACCACCGGGCTGATCGACGTTTCGTACGTCGTGCCGGGCACGCCGGCGGATCGCGCCGGTCTGCAACCGGGTGACACGATCGCCACCATCGATGGTCAGTCGACGAAAGGCTTCACGACCGATGCCGCCAGCAAGCTGCTTCGCGGCAAAGCCGGTACGCCGGTGCGTCTAGGGCTGGTGCGCAATAGCGCGCCGCTCGACGTCGCGATCACGCGCAGCGAGCTTGCACCGCCGACCGTCGTGTACAAACTTCTGCCCGGTTCAATCGGCTACGTGTAA
>PMUE01000078.1:0-2023 GCA_003167055.1 Vulcanimicrobiota bacterium
GGTGGCGGCGGGGCGTTGCCGTCGCCGTTGCAGATGCCGGTCGTGCCGTGGTCAATCTGGGTTGCGCGGGTCGCCGACGGCAGCGCGAGCGCGGTGTGGAAGAGCGCCTTGAATGCGCGCGCATCGTTTCCAACGCAAGGTGGTGACGTCGATCTCACCTGGGCCGGTAACACCCGGCTGCTGTTCTTGAGCGAAGCCGACAATTGGCCGCATCTCTATAGCGTCAGCGCCGACGGCGGTTCCGCGCGGCGGTTGACGAGTGGCCCGTTCGCGGTGGTGAGCTTCGTTCCCGATCGCGATGCGCGCTCGGTGCTGTACGTCGTAAATACGGGAACGACCGCGGGCGATATCGATCGCTGGCATATCTGTCGTGTTGGTCTCGCGAGCGGCGCGAGCATCCCGGTAACGTCGGGATACAGCTCGCAATGGTGGCCGACGCCGCTTGCGGACGGAAACATCGCGTACATCACGACGACGGCGCAACGCCCGCCGCTCGTTGCAATCAGTGCTGGGGATGGCAGCGCGCAGCGCTTGCTCGACGCAGAGCTGCTCCCGGCCGACTTCCCGTCCGCGCAACTCGTGACGCCGAGTGAAGTGACGTATCACGCGCTCGACGGTATTCCGGTGCACGCACAGCTTTTTCGGAGCGCGGCGAGCGGACGGCGTCCGGCGATCGTCTTCGTGCACGGCGGCCCGATGCGGCAGATGCTCCTGACCTGGAATCCGCTGGATTACTATAGCAACAGCTATGCGGTGAACCAATATCTCGTCAGCCGCGGCTATACCGTACTTTCCGTGAACTACCGCTCGGGTGTCGGCTATGGCCACGACTTTCACTACGCGGTGCGCACCGGCTGGACCGGCGCGAGCGAATACCAAGATGTGCTCGCCGGCGCGCGCTGGCTCCAACAGCAATCGTTCGTCGATCCGAAGCACATTGGAATCTGGGGCGGCTCGTGGGGCGGCTATCTCACCGCGCTTGCGCTCGCGCGCAACTCCGACGTCTTCAAAGCCGGCGTCGACTACAGCGGCGTGCACGATCTCATGCACGATGCGATCGACTACTTTGCGAGCGGCGCGGAAGGCAGCGCGCCGGTCGATCTGAAGCCGTGGTTGAAGCTTGCGTGGGAATCATCGCCGGTAGGATCGATGAAGACCTGGCGATCGCCGGTGCTGCTAATTCAGGGCGACGAAGACCCTGACGTGTCGTTTCATCAACTGGTTGATTTGGTGCCGCGCTTGCAACAGTATCACGTGCCGTATCAGCTGATGGTGCTCCCGGATGAAGCCCACGGCTTCCTGCGCTGGGACTCGTGGGTGCGAGCCGACACGGCGGGAGCGCAGTTTTTCGATCGCTACTTGTAAAGCACGGGAAACGCTGTCACGATCGCGCGCTTGATCGCATCGCCGGAGAAGCGCACGGGACGTCCATCGACCATGCCGCGCCGTCCAAATGCGTCGAGATAGATGACGACGCACGTCGATCCGCGCGCGTCGCGCAGCCGGATCGCATAGCGAAGATCGGCCGCCCGCGCGTCGTCGCTGGTGTCGGTTCGCTCGATCGCGGCAACGATGTGCGCGACGGTTTGCGGATCGCGCGACTCGACGCGAATGCTGGCTCGGTCGCCGACGTCGCGCGGCGAAAGCGCGGCGCGATACGAAATGTTGTTCGGCACATGGTCGATTTCGATTCGTGACGCGCTGCCAACCGAAATGGCGGCGGCCAAAATCACGTGGTCCATCACTATCGCGTCACCGGAGATGCAACGCGGTAGGTGGTGCCGCCGTGATCGTAGCGAATCGATTCGCCCAGCGTCCGTGCGGCGTGACGTTCGCTGCCGGTGATGACGCGGCGCTCTTCGGCATTGTCGTAACGCGCGTCGGGCGTGTCGCGCAAACGGTCGGCGATCCGTGAATTTTCGACCGCATGATCGACTTCGTGACCAAGTCCGAGCGCCGGCGATTGGCGTCCGCCGCGTGTTGTGCGCAACGCGCTGTACGGATCCCACGCGATATCGTTGCC
>PMUE01000078.1:2030-4149 GCA_003167055.1 Vulcanimicrobiota bacterium
TGTCAAGGGCTGCCGCAGGATGCGGCTGAAAGTTCCGAGCGCAGGATGCGCGACCGGCCGGAGGCCGGTGGAACCACTTGACGACGGGTGGTACGTTAGTAGAGCTCGACTGCGCCTAGCGCGCACCATGCTAAAGGTGCCGAACCGACTTGGATACCTAGGGAGCACCAGCTCCGGATACGACGAGAGGGCTTGGGCCTCGTGCCTGCCCGCAAAGCGCCCGGGCCGCACCCACCTGCGAGACCGCAGGTTCAGTTGCCTCGCATGGAAGACGCTACGTGCGGTTGAGTTTGAAGTTTTCCACTGTTGCGCCGCCGTCGGCACGGTCGAGCGCGACAAATCCACGGAACTGCTCCCAACCCGTTAGCTGCGCGCTTTGTGTGTCTCGCCACAGCAGTACGGTTTTTGGTGCGAGCGCGAGCGGATCGCTGGCCGCGTCAAATGCAGCCGGCTCGAGTCCATAGCGCAACCACGCGGAATCGGTTTCTTTCGTTACGCGTTTGCAATCGTGCGAGGTTGCAGCGAACGTGTGCGGCGCGTTTCGCAACGCGAGCGTGACGTTCGCCGATTTGGCAAGTGACGACGCGACACCGAGTTTCCCGAGTTGGTCGCTCCACGAATACGCGGTCTCGCTGCCCAGGCGTCCGGTCAGCAACGGCGTGCCGAGCGCCAGCGCGCGATCGAGCGCTGCGCGCATCTCGTCGGGCGTAGCGGAGAAGAACGCGTCGCTCACAAGCGCGGCGATGCAGAGCCCCAGATCGGTGGCCGTCTTCTTGACTTGGGCGAGGTAGTCACTGTCCGTGCGCGGAAAATGGCGGTCGTCTAAGACCACGCCGTCGTACGCCATGACGTGAGCGGCAGCGTCGAGAAATTCGAGCTGTGTTAGGTCACCGCTTTCGAAGGCTCGATGAAACGCACCACTCGCGCACGCGAACTTCATGCCGGGGGATTCAAAGCTCTATGCGCGTCGCCCTGGGAGCCGATCACGCCGGCTTCGAATTCAAAGATCGCATCGCGCAAATGCTGCGCGAAGAGGGCCACACGATTCTCGATTTCGGCACACACAACGCAACGCCGGTCGATTATCCGCAGTACGGGTACGCCGTCGGCGAAGCGGTCGCCACCGGGCAGGCGGATCGCGGCATCGTGGTGTGCGGTTCGAGTCTTGGCATTTCCATTGCCGCCAACAAAGTGCCGGGCGTGCGCTGCGCCGTCGTTACCGAACCGCTCTCAGCCGAGCTTGCGCGCCGCCACAACGACGCCAATGTGCTCGCGCTTTCCGAACGGCTGACCGGATGGGAAATGATCGAGCGCCTCGTTGACGTGTTCATCCACGCGCCGTTCGACGGCGACACGCCCGAAGGCGCGCGGCACAAACACCGCGTCGAGCAGCTCTTCGAGTTCGGGGCGCCTCAGCGCGAGCGGACGCTCAAAGCCATTGAGGCCGGTGAAGTGACCGGCGCGGTAACGCCGAAGGAACTGCTGTAATCATGGATATTCTGACCCCCTCGCAGATCGAAGCCCAGGATCCCGAGGTCTTTGCCGCCATCGCGGGCGAGGAGCGCCGGCAACGAGAGAACCTCGAGCTGATCGCTTCGGAAAACTACGCCAGCCGCGCCGTGCGCGAAGCAATGGCGAGCGTGCTGACCAACAAGTATGCCGAAGGCTATCCGGGCAAACGCTACTACGGCGGCTGTGAGTGGGTTGACGTTGCCGAGACGCTCGCGCTCGAACGCTTGAAGCAACTCTTCGGCGCCGATCATGCTAACGTGCAGCCGCACGCGGGCGCGCAAGCCAATATGGCGGTCTTCATGGCGCAGCTGCAGCCCGGTGATACCGTGCTCGGTATGTCGCTTGCCCACGGTGGTCATTTGACGCACGGTACCAAGGTCAGCTTTAGCGGGAAACTCTACAACGCCGTCGCGTATGGCGTGCGCAAAGATACTGAACTCATCGATTTCGACGAAGTTCGTGCAATGGCGCGCGAGCACAAACCGAAGATGATCATTGCCGGCGCCAGCGCCTATCCGCGCGTGATGGACTATGCGCCGTTCCGCCAGATCGCCGATGCGGTCGGCGCTTATCTGATGGTCGATATGGCGCACATCGCCGGACTCGT
>PMUE01000015.1 GCA_003167055.1 Vulcanimicrobiota bacterium
GGTATCGGTACGCACGGGTCGGGCGAAGTCCGCCGAGATCCCGGTTCCCGGACCAACCATGCCGGTCGGGCGTCGATTGGTCACATAGGCTGCCGGCGCCAGTGGAGGCGGCGGGCCCCCGTTGTATCCGGGATTGCCGCCGGAATTGCCGCCGCCGTGATAGCCGCCGCCACTGATAACTACCGTTGACGTGTTGTTGTTCCAATCAACCGATGCACCAAGTGCCTGCGCAACGAAACGCAGGGGCACGAGTGTGCGCGATCCTTCAACAAAGGGTGCCTGATCGAGGGTCTGTGTCTGTCCGTCGACCGTAGCCTGAGTCGAACCGATCTGCAACGAGACGGTCCGGCCGCGGCCGGTCGCGTTGATCGTGCCGTTTTGATAGACGACGCTCGCGCCGAGCTGCTCGAAGACGCCGCGCAGCGGCACGAACACGCGCCCCGCCTGTTCGACCGGCGGTTGATCGAAGCTCATCGTGTTGCCGTTGACGATTACCGTCACGTCGGCGTTTTGTTGTGCGAGCGCCGCTACCGGGCCGCTCGCGGTGAATATCGTGCATGCTGCGCATGCCGCAAGAATGAGTGTATTACGCATGGTTGGTCTTTACCCAGCCATGCGTAGGTACTACACCGTCGCGGGCGCGGTTTGTTCTGCGTGCACCGCCCGGCGATCGGCACGGCGCTCGAAGTAGCCCATCCACGTGTTGTAGATCATCGGCACGAGGAAGAGCGTGAGGATCAGCGAGCTAAGCAAGCCGCCAATAATGACGGTACCGATCGCTTGCCTCCATTCGCCGCCCTCGGCAAACCCGAGAGCAAGCGGTAGCATGCCGAAAATCATTGCCGCGGTCGTCATGATGATCGGACGGAATCGTGTCGACGCCGACTGCAACACCGCGTCTTTCACGCGCATCCCGCGCTTGCAGAGCGTGTTCGAGTAATCGACCAACAGAATACCGTTTTTGGCTACGAGACCGAAGAGCATGATGATACCGAGCATCGAGATGATGTTGAGCGATTGGCCTTGCTGCGGCTCCAAGCGCCCCATCAGCGCGAGGAAAATCAGCGCACCAATGATGGCCATCGGGACCGAAAACATCACGATCAGCGGTTCCAGGAACGAGCCGTAGAGGATCACCATTAGCATGTACACGAGCATGAACGAGAGGATCAGTGCAATGCCCATGTTGGCAAAGGTCTCTTGCATGAACTGCGTGTCGCCTTGCGCCGTCAAACCGACGCCTTGCGGGAGAAAGCCGGTCTGCTTGAGCTTTGCTTCGAGCGGCCCCTCGACCGCACCAAGCGAGGCGCCCGGAAGCGTGTTTCCGTAGACGTTGACGACGCGTTGACGGTTGAGTCGTTCGATCTTGGTCGGTGCCGTCGTCCAGGTGAAGGTAGCAACCGAGGAGATCGGCACGAGCGACCCGTCGTTCGTGCGGACGCGCACGTTGGCGAGCTGGTCCTCGTCGGTACGCATCGCGTTGGGGAATTGCACCCGCACGTCGACCAAACCGGTCGAGGTGCGAACTCTGGTTGCAACCGCACCGTCGACGGCGATACGCGCGACGGTCGCAACGTCAGATGGATTGATCCCAAGCATCGCGCACTTGCCGGAATCCACGTCAACGTTGAGGCGCGGGGCGCCGTTCTCCGCGCTCGTCTGCACGTTGACCGAGCCCGGCGTCGAGCGCAGGACGCTCGCTACTTTTTCCGCCGCACCGGTGATCTCGTCTTCTGGTCCGGAGAGTGAATAGAAGATTTGCGCGCCCGAGCCGTTACCGCTGTCACCCGCAACCTGAAGCTCGCCGCCCGGCACGAGATAGGCCAGGTTGCGAATCTTCACGATCGCCTTGTTGGTATCGCCACGGCGGCTATCTTGCATGTCCGCGCCGAGTTGCGCGTAGTTCCCGCCGGTCGACGAGCCCCAGCCCGAAGGTTTGCGTCCAACGGTTGAACTGACGTCCTTGACGCCGTCGATTTTGAGGATTGCCTCTTCGAGTTGCGTGACGTAGCGATCGGTCATCGCGATCGGCGTACCGGACGGATAGGTGACCGTCATATTGATGTGACCGGTCTGCGTCTCGGGCACGAAGTCGAAGCTGACGCCGCCGAGCGCGACCATGAGGCCCGCGAGCGCTATCGGCATAAGGAATGTGAGGATGGTTAGCGGACGGTACGTGCCAAGTGCAGCGAAACCACGAGCCGGTCCGGCACTGCGGCCGCGCATGAACCATGCGATGAGGTACACGACGACGAGTCCGACCAGCCATACCGCGTCGATCCCGAGCGCGTTCATGCCGCCGCCGACGAGTGCCAGCGCGTTTACGAGCAAGAGCGAACAGGTGAAGATCACGAATGTTCCGTGCTCAAGGCCGAACGGAAGCCACTTTGCTCGATATTTCTCGAGCACCGCGTCGTAGCGGTGAACGAAGAGATTGAGAATCAACACGGCGACAATCAGGATGCCAACCACCTTGAGCAGGGCCACTTGCAGCAGCATCCCGACGAGGAACGACACCGCGGCAGCGACGAGCAAGCTGATGTTGAGGAAAAAATTGTCGAGGGCGAGTAGCCATTTCGGCGTTGCCTCCGAGCGGCTCAAGACGCTCCATTTCGCTGCCAGTAACGGCGTGAGCGTGAAAGAAACGAAAAGCGAGAACAGCGTCGCGATCACGATAACCGCGCCGAACTCCTTGAGGTACGCACCGACGATGCCGGGCAGAAACGCGACCGGCAGAAAGACGACAACGTCGACCATCGTGATCGCGATCGCCGCGTTACCGATCTCGGTACGCCCGTTGATCGCAGCGTTCATCGGCTCTTCGCCGAGGTCTCGATGACGCGTGATATTTTCCAAGACGACGATCGAGTCGTCGACTAAAATACCGATGATGAGCGAGAGGCCCATCATCGACATCGTGTCGATGTGAAAGCCGAACGCGCGCATTAAAATGAAGGTCGAAAGAATCGAGGCCGGAATCGCAACCATGACGACGATCGCGTTCCGCCAAGCGTGCAGGAAGAGCAGCATGACGATCGCGGTGAGCATGATGCCTTCGCACAAGCTCTGCAACACGCCGTTGACCGAGGACCTCGTGTAGTCGGCCGAAGCGTCGATCTCCGAGAATTTGATGTCGGGGTATTTCTTCGCGATTTTGACCATGGCGGCGCGCGTCGCCACGGTCGTCTGCACGGTATCGGCCGCAGCTTGCCGCTCGATGTCGAGCAGGATCGAAGGCGAGCCATTATAGGTAGAGGGACGGCGCTGCTCGACGTGTCCGTCCTCGACGGCAGCGACGTTGCCGATCGTCAGAAGCTTTTGCGCGCCGTTCGGAACGGGCAACGGGATGCGCAGAATATCTTCCGGCTGGATGATGTCCGCGTGAATCGAGACCGTCGTTTCACTGGTCGGCGCATCGATGCGGCCGCCGGGCAAGTTCGCGTTGTTGTTGACCAGCGCATTGTAGACGTCTTCGACCGTCGCATTCGAGCCCAGAAGGCGGCGCTGATCGGGGAAGACGTGCAACTCGCGATCCGTGTCACCGGCCGTGTCGACGCTGAGAATGCCCGGCACGCCTTTGAGCTCGGGCACGATTTCTGTGTTGACGATGTCGCTCAGCTGCGCCGGGCTCAACGTCTTCGAGCTGAGCGCCTCTTCAAGGATCGGGTCGCTCGCGGTCGAGGCCTTATCGACGAAGGGCGGGTTGAGGTCGCTCGGCATGTAGATCCGAGCCGTATCCACGCGGCGCTGAACGTCGATCGTCTCGTAGTTCAGGTCCGTATCGAGTTTGAAGAGCGCCACGACGACCGCCGTGCCCTCTTGTGCGGTCGCGGTCAGCCGGTCGAGGTTTTCCATGCCGTTGAGCTGGTCTTCGATCGGCTTGATGACCATGCGCTCCATGTCTTGGGGCGAGGCTCCCGGATAGCTGGCATAGACCGCGACGACCGGGAAGTCGGTGTTGGGCGGACTCGAGCTACGCCCGAGCTGAACGAACGAGATAATGCCAAAGATAACCAGCGCGCCAAAGATCGCGATGGTAATCGTCGGACGGGAAAGCGCGAAACGCGTCAGCCACATGATGCGAAATCCATTGCTGCCTAACTCTACGCCGAGAGCCCGCCCTCTGTTTCAGGCCCTCGCGAGACTCGCCAATCTTTTCGTCGGCCCGGCACCAGGTTGCCTTTTTCCCGGCGCTGCCGGCCCGGCACCGATCTCTTAACAGCGGCCTTGCGCTCAACCACCGTCTTCGGTCACATTTTTACGTTTCGTTCCGTCAACGAAATGAGGGGCAGACACCGCGACCGTAACACAACCGAGAGGAGAAACCGATGAGAATCAAGTTGACCAGCGTGCACGTGGACGACCAGGAAAAGGCCCTGCGCTTCTACACTGAAACGCTGGGCTTTATCAAGAAGGCCGATTTCAGCAATGGACCGTTTCGCTGGCTGACCGTAGCCTCGCCTGAGGACCCAGACGGGACCGAGCTGCAGCTGGCCCTCAACGACAACCCGGCGGCCAAGGCTTACCAGGAGGCCAGGTTTGCTCAAAGCCAAGCCGCCGTCATGTTCTTTACCGACGACGTCAAGGGCGACTACGAGCGCATCAAGAGCCGCGGTGCCGAGTTCACGATGCCGCCTACCGAGGTGACCGGCTCGACCATCGCCATCCTGAACGATACCTGCGGCAACCTGGTCCAGATCACGCAGCTGGCACGCTGGTAGGCCTGGCGCTCGGCAGTATGGTCGCCCGGCGAGCGGCGAGCCCAGGTAAGGCCCTGCCGTTTTTTCTCCGCCGATAAAAATGACTTTAGTCACCTTTCTGGAATGAAGGCCTCTGTGGCTCCTCGGCGGGCATTGACTGCTGCGCCGGGGAGTCCTCAAAAGTTGAGGAGGCGGACATGGGCGGAGGCTTTGTGCAACAGACGGGCTGGATTCAACTAGGCGACCTCGCGATCGCCTTTGTGTTTCCGGTTCGCGTAGTAGAGACCGAGGAGCCTGAATCAAAACAAGCAGCGTAGTCGCGTTGTGAGGTCGCGTGCCTTTTCAGCGACGTTCGTTGTAGAGCACCCCGTCTTCGGAGAGGTTTTGTTCGTTTTCGATGATCGGGATGCCGGCGGTTTCGCTGCAACTGATGGTTTCGTTTTCTTCGGCGTAGAGTATCCGAAGTTTGCCTTTGGATTCCAGCGGGACGGGAGTGCGTTCGTCTCCTGCAAGCTCAATAGCCTCACGAGTCAAGTGTTCAACGATCGTCGGCTAACGATATCCGAAGTAGTGCCGCCTGCGTTTAGCTCATTCGTGCTCTCGAAGGCAAAAGAGCTAGCTAAGACCTTAGAACGAGAGCCGGCTAGGGGCAGTCGCGGAAGGATTTAGAGCCTTGCGCACCTCTAAGCTCAATCTTTCAGCTCAACGAAGACCAGGTGTGAGTCGGTGGTCCCGATGTTCTCGCCGACGTGGACTTGGGCTGGCGACCACAACGCTTGACCCGCCTTCACGGTTACCTCTCTAACGTCATTTCCCACGGTCAGGCGACGCTGGAAGTCAGAAAGCATTAAGAGGACGCTGTTAGGATGCTGATGCGCCTCAGTCTTTGCTCCCGGTTTATCGCGGTACTCGAGAACCCTCACTCGATCGTTCTCGAAGATGACCTTGTACTTGTCCGGATCGGTTCGGTTCGGGTCGGGTCTAGAGCGCTCGTGGTAGATCCTCCTAACGGTTAAGGCGCGGCCGGTACCTCTCGAAGCCACCAACAATCGCGAATCTGCGCAAGACTGGACTCGAAC
>PMUE01000189.1 GCA_003167055.1 Vulcanimicrobiota bacterium
CGACGAGCTGGCCGCAATCGCGGAATTCTTTTCGTTTGGCACCAACGATCTGACGCAAACGACGTTCGGCTACAGCCGAGACGACGCCGAGGGCAGCTTCATTCCCGTCTATCTCGAGAAGAAGATTCTGCGCGACGATCCGTTCCAGGTGATCGATCGCCAAGGCGTCGGCGCGCTGATGCAACAGGGCGTTGCGCTCGGGCGCGGCGCACGGGCCGACCTAAAGATCGGCATCTGCGGCGAGCACGGCGGCGAGCCGTCGAGCGTGGCGTTCTGCGATCAGATCGGTCTGGACTATGTCTCGTGCTCGCCCTATCGCGTGCCGATCGCCCGGCTCGCCGCCGCGCAATCGGCGCTAGGCACCCTCATCTGAAGCTTGCGACAATCTCCGCGCATATGGCGCGTGCTTCACGCACGTCGGCTTTGTCGCGCCGGACGAAGAGTTTGCGCCAATAGGCTTTTCCGCTCAGTTTCGCAATCACGTCGGACGCCTCGCGTGCGTCGACGAGCCCGGAAGCGGTTCCGACCCATACCGTATTCGCGCCCTTTGAAGCTCCGAGCGGCAGGCGGTGCATGACCTGCGACTGTTCGTCGGCCCAAACGGCCTCGGTCCCGAATCGCTCGCGCAAAGCGGTCTCGCAGGCGGTATAGGCCCGCAAATCATTTTCGGCATTGAATTCCGCGGCGAGCGCGTAGATACGAATTCGCTCGCGCAGCGCGCGCGCCGCTTCGCTCTCGCGATCTCGCAACTCGTTGAGCACGCGAAAATCATCCCAGTGGAGAAATTCGTCGATCGGATCGAGCGCGTGCGGATCGGGCCAAAGCTCGCGCAGTGCGTCCTGCAAAATGCGCTCGAAGAGCCGTGTCGTGTGATGGAAATATACCGATGCGAACATCATGTAGCGCGCTACGACGAACGACTCGAGCGCAACGACACCGCGCGCGTCGATCCCGACCACCGGCGCGCCGTCGCGTTCGAAGAGCCGCAGCGACGCGACCAATTGATCGGCGTCGTAGCGTCCGCTCGCGACGCCGGTAAAATAGGCGTCGCGCAGTAAATAGTCCATGCGGTCGGCGTCGAGGTTTGGACCGCTGACGAGTTCGCGAAGGGCCGGATAGCGCGCTTGTGGATCGCCAACGATGAGCGCCAGGACGTCGGCAGGATCGAGTTCGAGCGCCTCGATTCCGGCGCGCATGTCTGGCAGCGCGAGAATCTCACGCGTCCGTGCCTCGTGCGGCACACCGAGAACCGCTTCGCAAGCGTGACTGAACGGGCCGTGACCGACGTCGTGCAGCAGCAGCGCCGCGCGCAGTAGGCGCCGCTCGTAAGCGCGCTCGTCGCTCATGCCGCCGGCGTGCCGGGTCAAACCGTCGAACGCGCGCGTGCCCATCGCGAGCGCGCCGAGAGCGTGCGTGAAACGAGAATGTTCGGCGGCGGGGAAGGCTAGATAGGCGAGGCCGAGTTGGCGAAGCCGCCGCAATCGCTGCATCGGCGCCAGGTCGAGCAGGCGGGCCCCGCCCGGTTCGAGCTCGATGAAGTGGTGAACTGGATCGAGGATGCGCTTCACGCTGACGGGGATTCGGGCGCTCGGCCGAAGTTACTGTTACCGTGCCCCGTCTCGATCAAAGCGTCATTCGCGAGATCCACACCCGGATCGACATTGCTACCTTCATCGGCCAGTACGTTTCATTGAAGAAACGCGGGCGCGACTTGGTTGGCCTGTGCCCGTTTCACGGTGAAAAGACCCCGTCGTTTCACGTGCATCCCGAGGAAGGGTTCTTCAAATGCTTCGGCTGCGGTGCGGGTGGCGACGTGATAGCCTTCGCGATGAAGCTCGAGAACCTGCCGTTCAGCGATGCCGCACGCATGCTCGCCGCTAAAGCCGGCATTGCGCTCGAGAACGAAGATCCGCGAGCTGCGCGCCGGCGCAGCGAGCGCGAAGCGATCTATGAAGCCAATGCGATCGCCGCGGCGTATTTCGAGCGCATGTTACGCGCACCTGAGGGCGCGAGCGCGCGAACGTACTGCGAAGGGCGCGGGTTTGGTGCTGCAGTTGTCGAGCGCTTTCATCTGGGGTTCGCGCCGGACGGCTGGAACGGCTTAACCGATGAATTACGCGCGCATAATGTCGATTTGGAATTGGCAGCCAAAGCGGGTTTGGTCAAACCGTCGCAACGCGGCGGGTACTATGACTTCTATCGAAATCGCTTGATGGTGCCCACGTACGCTACGACCGGCGAAGTGATCGCGTTCGGCGGTCGCGAGCTTGGCAGCGGCGAGCCCAAGTATCTCAATACCAGCACGACACCGGTGTATACCAAGGGCGATCATCTCTACGCGCTCAACATCGCGCGCCGCGCTGCAGCGGAGAACAAGACGCTCATTGTGGTCGAGGGCTACCTTGATTGCATCGCGCTCCACCAAGCCGGCTTCGGAAATGCGGTCGCCGCGCTTGGAACCGCGTTTAGTGAGCGCCAGGCCCACGAGCTTCGAAAATACGCGGAAAACGTCTTTTTGTGCTTCGACGCTGACACCGCAGGGGGCAATGCTGCAACCAAAACCGTCGATATTGCGTCTAAAGTAATCGAGCACACCGGATCTAGCGTCCGGATTGTTGCACTGCCCCCGGGCGACGATCCCGACAGTTTCGTGCGTTCCAACGGTGCAGCCGCGTTTGCGGAGTTGCTCGAAGCAGCCAGGCCTGCGGTCGAGCTTAAGCTTGAAGAGCGGATCGGCGCGTTGATGACCGGGTTTGAGTCGCGCGCAGTTATCGCGCGAAAGGCCGAGGTGTTGGTCCGCGAGCTGATGCCGCGAGAGGAATGGGACCGCTACCGGCTCTACGTCGCCCAGCGTTTGAAGGTGAACGTAGACGATCTTCGAAATAGCCGCTTCCTCGCCAACGGCGCCAACTTTTCGCCGCGTTCCGACGGAGTCAGCACCGCGGGGAGCCGGCATGCTCCAGTTAGCCGAAAGTTTGGCGCACTCGAGCCGCTGTCGTTCGAACGCGACGTGCTCGGGATTGCGGTTGAAGACCCCGCCCTCGTGCTCGAGTATGCGGACCGGATTGGACCGCACCGCTTCCGTAATGAGGTGTACCGGCGCGCTTACAGCCTTCTTCTCGAACATGCACAAGAATTGCGAACCGCGGCGGACGCGCTCGCAGCCTGCACGGACGATGAAGAAGCGCGGGAACTGTTGGCCTCACTCGGCCAGAGGGACCGCAGCTCAACGGTGCGCTATGGCGATTCGGAAGAGCGCCGTGCGCATCTGAACCGCATCGTCGAGCGGTTGACGCTTGAGGACGAGGCAAACCGGCTCGCCGAGATGTCCCGTTCGATTGACGAAATGTTCGAAACGGGGAAATCGATCCCCAACGACCTGATGGGCGAGTTCGAGCGCCTTAAACTAAAGCTAAAGAAGTAAACGGAAAATCACGAGTCTAATCATAGGAAACTCCGCGGGCCGGGCCCGCAGCGCCAAAAATAACGAGAAAGGGGGTGACGTCAAGAGAATGCCACGCAAGAAATCCGCAGCCGCGGTTGCCGAAGCGCAGCCGGTATTAACGCTGGAAGAACTCAAGAAGAAGCTCATTGCGCGCGGAAAGCAGCGTAGTTCGCTTACGTATGAGGAAATAAACTCAGCGTTTGATGCGCTCGATGACGTCAACCCCGATGAAATCGACGGGTTATTTGAAGAAATTACCGCCGCCGGTATCGAGATCATCGACGAGCAAAAAGACGAAAAACCCGAAGGCGAAGCCGAGGAAGAACAAGAGGAGCCGATCCCCGATGGGCTCTCGCTCGACGATCCGGTTCGCATGTATCTCAAGGAGATCG
>PMUE01000254.1 GCA_003167055.1 Vulcanimicrobiota bacterium
CTCCGCCGCCACCACCACCACCTGCTCCTGGTCCTGCTCCTGCGCCGCTGCCGCTGCCGCTGCCGCTGTCGCCGCTGCTGCCGCGACCGCGTCCCCAAGTCCCGCTGCGAGCGGTAACATTTTCGGCGACATCGGCAAGGCGTTCGGCGCGGTCTTCGGCACGCTCTTCGGATGGATCCCGGGCGTGATCGCATCTTCGATTTCGTTCATCAATCTCGGCGTGCACAACCTCGGCGTGAGCTTGATCATTCTCGCCGCGCTCATCACGCTGTTGTTCTGGGGGCTCAACGCCGCGCAGTTCAAGTCGATGCTCGCGATGCAGAAGGTTGCGCCGAAGCTCAAGAAGATTCAAGAGCGCTACAAGAACGATCGCGCAAAGCAACAAGAAGCGACGATGGAGCTCTACAAGAGCGAGGGTGTGAATCCGCTGGCGGGTTGCTGGCCGACCTTAGTGCAACTGCCGGTGCTCTTCAGCGTCTACTACGCGGTCACGTCGCATCGCGTGTTGTACGAGAACTCGTCGTTTCTATGGATCAACGCGTGGCTTTCCGCGCACGTGCCACCGATGTTCGGGCTTCATGTCTTCGGCGCCAATCTCGCGCAAGCCGACGTCATCCTGATTCTAATTTACATGGTGTCGCAGTACCTCTCGATGCGCTACACCACGATGCCCGCGACCGATCCGGCGCAAGCCCAGCAATTGAAATTGATGCAGGTGATGTCGCCGTTGATGATCGGCTTTATCGGCCTGCGTGCGAACTGGCCGGCGGCGATGGTGCTGTATTGGATCGCGTACAATGCGTTTCGCATGGGTCAACAGCTGTATCTGCTTCGCAAGTATCACGAGCCGTTGTCGTTCATCGATAGCGACCACGTGATTACGGACGACGTGCCCGCCGCACCGGCCAAAGCGCTGGCGAGTGGGAACGGCGCGTCGAAGCGCAAGAACAAGAAAGGCGCAAAATCCTAATCATGCTCTACGAAGACGACTACGAATTCGAAGAACAACCGGCCAACATTCGCGACCGGCAAATTCCGGGGAAGACGACCGGCGAGCGCCCGGCCAGCACCGGACGCCGCCCGGGCGGTAGTGGTGGTGGCGGCACCGGCGGCGGCGGCGGACGTCGCGGTGGCGGTGGCGGGTATACTGGCGGTCGCCGTGGCGGCGGCGGTGGTGGAGGCGGCTATCAACACCCGCCGCACGCGCGTTCAACCCACGAACTGCCCGACGATGCGAAACCGGCGCGCGATCTGCTCGCCTCGATTCTCAATCAAATGGGCATGGAGCACGTCGACATCGGCTACATCCCGCGCAAAGAGGGCGAGTATCTCGAAGTGACCGGACCCGATCTCGCGATGTTGATCGGACGCCACGGCAATACGCTCGAAGCCCTCAACCTGATCTTCAACAACATCATCAACGCGGGCGTGCGCAACAATCGCCGCTACTACACGATCGATGCTGAGGGCTATCGTGCGCGCCGGGCCGATCAGTTGTCGGAACTTGCGGTTGCCACCGCCGAGCGCGTGCTGCGCGACGGTAAGCCGCACAAGCTCGAACCAATGCTGCCGTCGGAGCGCAAGATCGTGCATCTGGCGATTTCCGACAATCCGGCCGTGCGCACCGAGTCGGAGGGCGAGGAGCCCGAACGCTGCGTGGTGATCTTCCCGAAGGCCGAGTAAAATGGGCGCGTACGAGCGCACGCAATCCGCGAGGTGGATGTGGTTAGTACTGATCCCCTGCGGGGCGATCATCGTTGCCGTTTGGCTAGCGGGTCCAAGCGTTGCGCTCAATGCGTCGGTCAGCATCCTGTGTTTGGTGATTCTGGCGTGTTTCTCGGTTTTTGCCCGGTTAACGATTCGCGCTGACGCGGACGCGGTGACGTGGTATTTCGGCTGGGGCTTTCCGGGCAGCGCAATTCCAACAAACCAGATCGAGCGCGCCGAGGTCACGAAAACGAATCTATTCGAAGGCTGGGGCATCCACTGGACGATCTGGCACGGCTGGGTCTGGAACGCCAGCGGATTCCAAGCAGTCGAAATCTTCAAGACCGACGGCGGGAAACTGACGCTCGGCACTGATGATCCGCAAGGACTCTTCCAGGCTATCGAACGATTCCGCAAGGGTGCTGCGTAGCGTTCGTTTCGCGCTCCTGATTGTCGCTCTGGTCGCGTGTTCGCGGACTGGTTCGACGTGGGGCACGCCCGGCGAAGTGCGCATCGGGTATCTCGGCACGATCTACACGCTCGATCCGCTGATTGCGTTCGGGCAGCGGTTGATCGATCTCACTCAACTTTATACACAACCGCTGGTCGGCATCGGGACCGACAGCCGCGCGATCCCGTTGCTCTGCACGCAGATTCCTACGGTTCGCAACGGCGGCGTCTCGCGCGACGGCCTCACGATTACCTATCACTTGCGCGATGTGCGCTTTGCCGACGGCGTGCCGTTCACCTCACGCGACGTGGCGTTTACCTATCGCGCGATTCTCGATCCGCGCAATCCGATTACCGAAGCCGATCCTTATCGCCGCATCGCGTCGTTGCAAACGCCTGACGCGCATACCGTGCGCATTCGTTTGAAAGCGCCGTGGTCGGGGGCGGTCTACGAACTGTTCGCCGCGAGCGATTACATCTTCGGCATCCTGCCGGCACACGCGTTTGCCGGCAACACCGATCTCGCGCAAGCGACGGCGTGGAACGCGCGCCCTTTCGGCACCGGACCGTTTCGCGTCGTGCAGTGGAATCGCGGTGATTCGCTCGTGTTGGAGCGTAATCCGTATTCGTGGCAGAAGCCCAAACTGCAGCGCATCATCGTCAAGATGATCGCCGATGAGAATACTGCCTACATCGATTTGCTGGCGCATGCCATCGACTTCACCGATATCACGTACGACCAGGTAGAAACGGTGAAGCAAGATCCCGGGATTGCGCTCGTACCGATTCCGCGCAACGAAGTTGACAATGTCGAGCTGCAGACCGAGCATCTTCCGGATTTACAAGTGCGCCGCGCCATTGCCTATGCAATCGATCGCGCGACGATCGCCAAGACGGTCTACCACAACTCGAGCGCACTCGCGACGACCGAAATTCCCTCGCTGTTTCCGCAGCACGACGCCGCGATTCATGCATTACCGTACGATCCGGCGCGGGCGCGCGCGTTGCTCGCCGGCCGGCACCTGAGCGCGCGCATTTCGTTCAATCTCTCGGAGAACGTGTATAAGAGCGTGGCGACGCTGATCCAAGCGAACCTCCGCGCGGTTGGCATCGATGCAACGCAAGAAGGCGCGACCCCGAGCCTGCTGTACGCGCCGCCGGCGAGCGGCGGCATTCTGTACGACGGCAAGTTCGATCTGGAAATCGGCGGCTGGTACGGCGGTCTCGATCCCGAAGCCTCGGAGCCCTGGACGTGCGCCAATCGCGCGCCGAACGGACCCAACGTCGCGCGCTGGTGCGATGCGCGCTACGATGCAGCGTTCGCGGCGCAGCAACGGCTGCTCGATCCGGCCGCGCGCACCAAACAGTTCTGGATCATGCAGCAGCGCATCGCCGCCGAGGTGCCGGTGATTTTTCTCGTCGAGCGCACCGAGTTCGAGGCCGTCAATCCGGCCTTGCGCGGCTTCGGCCCGAACATGCTTTACAATTTCGGCCAGACGGAAGACTGGTCGCTGCCGTGAGCGAGACGATCGCGGCGCTCGCGACGCCGCCTGGGCGCGGCGCGATCGCGATCGTGCGCGTGAGCGGTCCCGACGTGCGCGCGATTGCCGCGCGCGTCGTGCCGTCGGCGGCGTTGCAGCCGCACTATGCGCACTATGGAGCGATCCTCGACGAACGCGGCGAGACGATCGATCGCGGCGTCGCGCTCTTTGCGCAAGCACCGCACAGTTACACCGGCGAGGACACGCTCGAACTGCAGATTCACGGCTCACCGATCGTGGCGCGCGAAGTGCTGCGCGCACTCCTTGCGCTCGGTGCGCGCCCGGCGGAACCGGGCGAATTTACGCGGCGCGCGTTCATGCACGGCAAGTTGGATTTGCACGCCGCCGCCGCGGTGGCGGATCTGATCGATGCGGAAACGCGTTCGGCGGCGCGCGCCGCGCTAGCCAATCTCGGCGGCGGATTGGCCAACGAGGTCAACGCGTTGCGCGCGCGCTTCACCGCGATCGTCGAGGACTGTAGCGGCGCGATCGATTTTCCCGACGAGGTACCCGATCCCGATCGCGCGCGTGTGCAGCACGAGCTCGATGCGATCGGTGCGGCCTTACAGCGTCTGCAGCGCGACGGCGAAGTCGGACGGCTAGTGCGCGAGGGCATTACGGTCGCCATTGTCGGGCCACCCAATGCCGGCAAGTCCTCGCTGCTCAACGCGCTCTTGGGCGAAGAGCGCGCGATCGTGTCGGAGATTGCCGGAACGACGCGCGACACGATCGAGGAGTCGATTGCTATCGACGGCGTGGGCGTGCGGCTGGTCGACACCGCCGGCATTCGCGATCATGCCGACCGCTTGGAAGCTGCGGGCATCGAGCGGTCGCAGCGCGCGCTGGCGGCCGCGCGGATCGCGCTCGTCGTGCTCGATGGCTCCGCGCCGCTCACGAGCGACGCGCGTGCCTTGCTCGCGCGGACCAGCGCGGACGCGCGGGTGGTCTTTTTCAACAAGGCCGATTTGGGTGAGATCGGAGCCCGCGAGGCAGCAATCCCCGATGCGATCAGCGGCAGTGTGTACGAGCCGGGCACGATTCGTGCGTTGCGCGCGGCGCTGGCGCGCGTCGGCTGGGGCGGCGAGGCTCCCGACCTGGAGCGGCCGCACCTTGCGTCCGCGCGGGAGTTCGCAGCGGTGAACGCGGCGCTGCACGCGCTCGAGGCCGCGCGTGAAACCCTCCGCGCGGGCGAACCGGTCGATTTGGTCGTCGGGGACTTGCAGGAGGCTCATGCCGCCCTCGGGCACGTCACCGGAGACGTCGCTGCGGAAGAGGTGCTTGGCGGCGTTTTTCGTCGATTTTGCATCGGAAAATAAGGAGGGATCGCCATGCTTGGAGTCTTGGCACGCAACTGGTGGGCGCTGCTGATCCGCGGGATCGCTGCCCTGATTTTCGGGTTGCTGGCGCTTTTTTGGCCGGGTGCGACCGGGTTCGCTCTGGTAATTCTTTTCGGCGCGTACGCGCTCGTTGACGGCGTGTTTGCGATCGTCTCGGCGATTCGCGCGGCCGAAGCGCATCAACGCTGGATCGCCCTCGCCGTCGAAGGCGTCGTCGGGATCGCCATCGCCGCGATCGTGTTTTTCCAGCCGCTGCTCGCGGGATTCGCGCTCTATCTGACAATTGCGGTGTGGGCAATTCTCACCGGCATCCTCGAATTGGTCGCCGCGTTCCAACTGCGGTCGCTGATGCCCAACGAGTGGATGCTGATCCTCGGCGGCATCCTCTCCGTCGTCTTCGGCGTGCTCTTGATCATCTATCCGCTCATCGGGATCCTGACCGTGATCTATCTGATCGGCTTCTACGCGATACTCTTCGGGATCGTGATGATCGTGTTTTCGTTCCGGCTACGGTCGCGCGCAACCGCCGCAGTTTAGCCGGGGGCGCCACCGGGCGTGGCGCAGTGGTAGTCCAATGTCGTGCTGCAGGCCTTGATCGTGAGCACGGTGATGTGATCGGCGGCCAGGGTCACGTGGAAGGTCTGCTGCGGCACGTCGTTCGACTCGACCGTGACGTTGTAACCTCCCGGCCGGAGGTCCTTGACCGTGAAGCGGCCATGCGCGTCGGTGGTGGCATAGGCTTTGCTTAGGCCGGAGACATGCACGAACACGTGGGTGAGCGGCTGTCCGGTGGTCTTATCGACCAGCGTGCCCGAGAAGGTGGCCAGCGCAAGCACCAGGCTCGCGAGCGCTTTGATGCGCAGTCCGTGCATCACGGCTTCACCGTGAAGTCCGTCTGGGCCGTTGCTTGCCGGACTAAGCCCGTGGCGCTGTAGCGGATAGAGCAGTGTCCCGGATGCTGGGCCTTTACGTAGAGCCACAGCGAGCCCCCCTCGGTCATGCTGGAGCTCACCTTGGATCGGTTGGTGTGCGTGATCGCAACCATATCGGATGGCTTGCCGGGAGGGTAGCTGCCGCAAAAGACGGCGGCGATGTTGGGCGCCCTGGCTTCCCAGGATTGCACATGGATTTCGGCGGTCTGCCCAACGGTCAAGGTCAGATTCCGGATCACACTGATGGTAATGGTTTGCTCGCGAGCCTGCGCGAGCAGGGCCAAGGCAAGCGCGCATACGGCAAGCGGGCGA
Organism: Vulcanimicrobiota bacterium; assembly: GCA_003167055.1. GTDB lineage: Bacteria > Vulcanimicrobiota > Vulcanimicrobiia > Vulcanimicrobiales > Vulcanimicrobiaceae > Aquilonibacter > Aquilonibacter stordalenmirensis. The sequence continues at coordinate 6,280 of PMUE01000254.1, forward strand.
GCGTTTAGCCAGAACCTCCGCCCGGTGCCTAACACGTGCGGGCCAGCGACAGGGTGAGTGCACTGCGAGTGAAGCGGTTCAGCATATCTGTTAGACTAGCAGACTGTGAGCGCAGCACGTAGCGAGGAGGCCGGCGTCATTGTCGTCGGCGGGGGTCACGCGGGGGTCGAAGCCGCCTTGGCTTCCGCGCGCCTCGGCGTCCCGACCATGCTGG
>PMUE01000378.1 GCA_003167055.1 Vulcanimicrobiota bacterium
GAGACGCAGCGCGACACGGACGTCGACGCGCTGGCAGCCGCGTTCGCGGCGGCGCCCGGGGTGATCTATCACGCGCAGGACATTGTCACCCCGCGGGAGGTCGAAGGTACCGACCTCGTCCATGTAGCCCGGCTGCGCGCCGAGAGCCCGGACTCGCGCCGTCACTTCGCGCTGTGGTGCGTCGGCGATCAGCTGCGCAAGGGAGCGGCGACCAATGCCGTACAAATCCTCGAGCTACTCTTGTCGCGAGGACTCGTGAAATGACCAGCGCCATTGCGCGCGTTGCGGTACTGAAGTTCGGCGGCACGTCGGTGGCGACGCGCGAGCAGCGCGAAGCGGCCTTCGCGCGAATTCTCGATGCACGCGAGGCCGGTTATGCGCCGGTGGCGATCGTTTCGGCGATGGGCCGCTCGCCGTCACCGTACGCGACCGACACGCTGCTCGAGCTGATCGGCGGCGACACCGGCAGCGCCAACGCCGATCTGCTGTTGGCTTGCGGCGAGCTGATTGCCGCCGCGGTCTTCGCCGAAGAGCTGCGCGCGATGAACGTCGAGGCGCAAGCGATGACCGGCGCGCAAGCCGGTATCGTCACCGACGGCACGCACAGCGACGCGAAGATTCTCCGAGTCGAGCCGCACGCGGTCAACGAACTGCTCGCGCGCGGCGCGGTGCCGGTGATCGCGGGCTTTCAAGGTACGACGGAGGACGGCACGATCACCACGCTTGGTCGCGGCGGCAGCGACCTCTCGGCGATTGCGATTGGCCATGCGCTCGGCGCGGATCGTGTCGACATTTACACCGACGTCAGCGGTGCGATGACCGCCGACCCGCGGCGCGTGCCGACGGCGCGCGTCATCGATCGCGCCTCGCTCGAAGAAATGCACGAATTGTCGCAGCACGGTGCAAAGGTGATGCATCATAAGGCGGCCGGCTTTGCCGAGCACACCGGCACGCGCTACACGATCAAAGGTCTGCATACCGACATGGGCACGATCGTCGACGCGGGCTACGACTCGGAGCGCCCGGTGACCGGGGTCACGGCGTCCGGCCGCGTGACCTGGATTCGGGTGATTCGCGGCGACATCGAGAACGCGCAGCTCCGCATGCAGACCGAACTCGAGATGTTCCGGCGCATCGGCGAGGCCGGCATATCGATCGACCAAGTCACGATCAATCAAGCCGGCGTAGCGTTCGTCGTTGACGGCGACCGCGGCAACGAAGTACGAACCCTGCTCGGCGATCTCAATCTCGCCGTCCGCGTTCGCGAAGGCTGTGCTAAGATCTCCGTGGTCGGCACCGGGATGCGCTACGCGCCGGGCGTCGTGCATCAGTGCGTGCTCGCGCTGAGCCGCGCCGATGTCGAGATCATTCACTGTACCGACAGCAACATCACGATTTCGATTCTGGTTCCGGAAGCCGACGTGACGCGCGCGGAAGCGGCCGTTCACGATCAGTTCCACCTCGCGACGGGAGAAGACGCATGAGCCGACTCGGGACGATTCTTACCGCGATGATCACGCCGTTCGACACGAGCGGCAACCTCGATAGCAAAGAGGCGGCCCGCATCGCGAACTGGCTCGTCGAGCGCGGAAACGACGGGCTCGTGATCGCGGGCTCGACTGGTGAGGGCTTGACGCTCGATGCGAACGAGCGGCGTGCGCTGTTCGGTGCGGTGAAAGCGGCAATCGCCGGCCGCGCCACGATGATCGCCAACGTCGGCACCAACGACGTGCGCTCGACGATTCGAGCGGGGAAAGAAGCCCAGGAGGCCGGCGCGGACGCGCTGCTGGTCGTCGTCCCGCCCTACGCGAAACCAACGCAGGGCGGGATGCTCGAGTTCTTCGGCGCCGTCGCCGACGCGACGGCGCTGCCGGTGGTCGTCTACAACGTCCCGGGGCGCACGGCCGCCAACATGCTCCCTGCAACGCTGATCGAGCTCAATCGCCGTCACAGCAACATCGTCGGAGTCAAAGAGTCGAGCGGTGATCTCAAGCAGATCGCGACGATCGTGCGCGACCGACCCGCGAACTTCACCGTGTGGTCGGGTGACGACCATCTGTTTCTCCCCTCACTTGCGGTGGGTGCTGACGGGGTCGTCGGCGTCAGCTCGCATCTGTGTTCGCGCGAGTACCGTACGATGGCCGAGGCGTTTGCGCGCGGCGACGTGACGCAAGCGGCGTCGATCCATAACGGCCTGTTGGATCTTACCGATGCCCTCTTTACCGTTAGTAGTCCGATTGCGGTCAAGTGGGCGATGGGTGAGCTCGGCTTCAAGGTCGGCCGATGCCGTCCGCCGCTGGACGAACTGCCGCCCGCGCTCGTGCAGCGGTTGCGTCCGCTGATTGCGTCATACCTGACGACCGCATAGTGGATTCGATCGATATTCTCGGCTGTCGCCTCGACCTGCTGGATCAGGACGAAGCGACGGAAGCTATCCTGCGCTTCGCGCACGAAGGTGCCGCCGCGCAGGTCGTCACGCTTGGTACCGAGATGGTCGTCTATGCGCAGCGCGATCCGGCGTTTCGCGCGGTAATCAACGCGAGTGCGCTTTCATTGTGCGACAC
>PMUE01000048.1 GCA_003167055.1 Vulcanimicrobiota bacterium
GGCCGACATCAAAGGTCTGCTCAATGCCGCGATCGAGTGCCCCGACCCGGTGCTGTTCCTCGAACACAAAAAGACGTACCGCAGCGTCAAAGGCGACGTCCCGAGCGGATACTACACGATCCCGATCGGGAAAGCCAACCTCGTCAAGGAGGGCACGCAACTGAGCGTGGTCTCCTACGGTCTGTACGTGCATTGGGCGCTCGAAGCGGCGCGCACGCTCGAGAACGAGGGGATATCGGTTGAAGTGATCGACCTGCGCTCGATCCGTCCGATGGACAAGACGACGATTCTGAACAGCGTCGAGAAGACGCGCAAGCTGTTGATCATCCACGAAGACAACAAGTTCGGCGGCATCGGCGCTGAGATTTCCGCGATGGTTGCCGAGAACGCGCTCTTCGCGCTCGACGCACCGATCCGGCGTCTGTGCGGCCCTGACGTTCCGGCGATGGGCTATGCCGAACCGCTCGAACACGAGTTCATGTCGTCGCCGGCACAAATGGCCGGCGCGATGCGGGAGTTGGTGAAGTTCTAATTATGGCAACCACGATAACGATGCCGCAGCTGGGCGAGACCGTTACCGAAGGCACGGTCGCGCAATGGCTCAAGAAAGTCGGCGATCCGGTCGAGAAGTACGAGGCCTTTCTCGAAGTCTCGACTGACAAAGTGAATGCCGAAGTGCCCTCACCGGTTACCGGTGTCATCAAAGAAGTGCTGGTCAAAGAAGGCGACACCGTTCCGGTCGGCACCGCTATCGCCGTGATCGACGAAGTTGGCAGCGCGAGCGCAACCGCGCCGGAATCCGCGGCGAATCCACCGTCGACGCCGGCCGCCATGGCCAATAGCGTGCAAGAAGATCCGGTTCCCGGTTTCAACGTGCCGCAGCTCGAGCCCAAGCCGCAAGGTAACGGTCACGCGCGCAGTGAGAACGTGATTCCCAGCTCCTATGGTGCACCCGGCGGACTTGAACCCGAAGCGGATGCGCTGGCGCAAGACGCCCTGCGCAAAGCCTCACCCGCGGTCCGCAAACTCGCGCGCGAGCATCACATCGATATTCGCACCTTGCGCGGCTCCGGCGCAAACGGCCGCGTCACTGCCGACGACGTGCTCACCACGGCACGGATGGGCCCGGCGGCGGCCGTCGGCCAAGCGATCGCCGTCGGCACGAACTTCGGCGCAGCACCGCCACCGTCGGCTGCGCCCAGCGCGCCGCCCGCATCGGGTACATCCACCTACGCCAGCCCGATTCCCGGCACGCTCGTGCCGCTCACGCAGGCTCGGCGCATCATCGCCGAGCGCATGGTCGAGTCGATTCACAACGCGCCGCATGCGTGGACAATGACTTCGATCGACGTCACCAACGTCTGGAAGTGGCGTGCTCGAGAAAAAGACCGCTTCGAACGTGAGACCGGCTACAAACTCACACTGTTGCCCTTCTTCGTTCGCGCGGTGGTCGAATCGCTCGCCGCGTTTCCTTTGATGAACGCGAAGTTCACGGCTGAAGGCATCTACGTCAATAAAGACGTGAACATCGGGATCGCGATTGGGCTTCCGGCGACGCTGGTCGTTCCGGTGATTCGCGGCGCCGACAAGCTCTCGATCAAGGGCCTGGCAATTGCCGCCGGTGAGCTGATCGATAAAGCCCGCCGCGGAAAACTGGGCGCCGACGATCTCGCGGGCGGCACGTTCACCGTGAACAACAACGGAGCGAACGGTTCGTGGGCCTCAGCGCCGATTATCAACGCCGGCCAAGCCGGCATCGTTACGATGGAGACGGTCGAGAAAAAGCTGCTGGTACGCGACGACGACTCCTTTGCGCCGCGCTACGCCATGAACTCGTGTCTCTCCCTCGATCACCGCGTCGTCGACGGATACGTGGCCAGCGGCTGGCTTGCCGATCTCAAGAAACGCCTTGAACGCATGACATCCGACGGAGCACTGTGAACATGACCACGACCCACGCGATCAAAGAACTTTTGCGCCTGCCTTCGCCGGCGCCGCTTCCGCTGGGCTTAGCCGCTGACGGCGACACGCTGTGGATGGCCAGCCGCGAAACGCATCGCGTCTACGCGATCGACACAAAGAAGTGGACGGTCGGTGAGGAAGCGCAGGCGCCGGGCGGTCCGTTCGGCATGACGATGGTCGGCGATGAGATTCGAGTCGTCATCGGTCAAGGCGAGAAAGATCACGACCGGTACATCTATCGCTTCATTCCCGGCCACGGCTTCAAGAACGATCGAATCACCTGTCCGGATCTCACTGGCTCACACGTGGGCTTTGACGGAGATACGCTCTTCCTCTCGCAAGCCTCGTATCGCAAGATTCTCGCCCTCGACGCACAGGGCAACATCGTGCGAGAGATTTCGCTCGAACGCACACCCGTCGGAATGGCCATCACCGACGGGTGTTTTTATCTGATCACAGGTGACGAAGAATTCGAGAATCTCGAGCTCTGGAGAGTCGACGCGCATAACGAGCAACCCGAAGTCGCTGTGCTGGCTTCAATTCCGTTCGACGCGCGTGGTCTTGCGTTCGACGGCTCGAAGTTCTGGACAAGCCACCGCGACAACAACGAGATCGTCGCCTTCGAAAAACCCTAGCTAACTGCTGAAGGGCCCGGCGTTCTTGCCGTATTCGTCGTGCCAATTCCACCACTCGTAGGGCGGCGTTTGCGGATAGCCCGCAGGCGAGTCTTCCCACGCTTCCTGTCGTCCGAGCGCGGTGATATCGAGATAACTCCACGTGCTCCCCATGGCTTCGTCGCCGCGATCGTTGACGAAGTAGGTGCGAAACACGCGATCGCCGTCGCGGATGAACGCATTGGTACCGTGCCACTCATCGACACCGAAATCTGCATCAAAGCTATCGGTGATCGTGTACCAGGGAAATGTCCAACCCATGCGCGCCTTGAGACGCTCGATGTCCGCCTGCGATGCGCGCGAGGCGTACGCGAACGTCGTGTCACGGGCATTGAGATGGACGACATCGGCAATTTGATCGGCCATTAACGAGCAGCCGACGCACGCATGGTCGGGCCACCCCTTCACGCCCGGCTCGAAGAAGGCGCGGTAGACGATGAGCTGGCGGCGGCCTTTGAAGAGATCGAGCAGCGTTGTTTTGCCCGCAGGTCCGTCGAACTCGTAGGCCTTCTCCACTGCCGACCATGGCATCCGCCGGCGCTCGGCGGCCAGCGCGTCGCGTGCGCGCGTCAACGCCTTCTCCTTCACGAGCAGCTCGAGGCGCGCAGCTTCCCACTCCTGCGCTGACACGATCGGCGGCGTCTTCATTGCGGAATCGATCATTGTTTTCTCCTTACGTGTGGGGTCCGCACAATGGCGGCATGAATCCAAGAACCGACAACGGTGCTATCAAGATCAAGATTCCAATGCCGACGATCGCAAGCGCTAGCGGCACATCGATAGCCGGTTTTGCCGGCAAGAGTTTCTGGGCGAGAACGATGGCAGCGATCACAGCCATCCAGGCGGCGCTCATCATGCCCAGCGCCGCTTGCAACAGCATCAGTCCGATACACGAGCCGACGCAATAGAGCCCGAACGTGAATCCGGACGCAATACACTCGCTGCAGCGCCGGCGAAAAAGCGCTTTAAGCGGCGTGAACTCGTAAACGCCCGCCGCAATTGCAACCGCTCCGGCGACGAGTGTGCTATGCGGCCGGTATAGGGTATACACGATGATGCTCCCGAGAACCCAGACCGCTAGATACGATCCGACAAACAGGGGCACGGTATGCAGCCGATCGCCGGCATGGGCGCGCCGCCAAACGGCCGGCGCCGCGCTCGGCAGCATCATCGCTGCCATCATCGACACCCACGACACCAGGCCCATGTCCGTCACAGCACGCGCTCCAGCTCGGCGAGAATTGAGCCCCAGCCCTTCGCGTGGTTGTCGCGCTGCTGCTCGTCGCGGAAGTTCTCATGCGTGAGCGTGAATTCGGTTTGCGAACCGCGGGGCGAGAATTCAAGCGTCAGCATCGTCTCGCGCTCGAGCGCCGGATCGTCCTCTTCCCACGACCAGGTGCACACGATGCGCTCGTTCGGCACAAGGTCGCGATACGTGCCGGTCGCGATGAACTTCTCACCGTCGGGTGCGACCATGACGATACGATACGCACCGCCAACGCGCACGTCGGCCTCGGCCTCGGTGCACGTATTCTCTTCCGGACACATGAACTCGCGCATGACCTTCGGATCGGTCCACGCCCGATAGACGCGTTCCGGCGACGCGTTGAAGATGTGCTTCATTATCAAGGTGGTAGGCGCGGTGGTGTTATTCACGATCGCTTCTTCCTTTCGGGGGCGTGCTCAGTCGTGCGTTCAAAGTAGGCATCGAGGCGTTCGAAGGCGGCATTCCAGTAGCGCCGCTGCTCCTCGATCCAGGTCGATGCAGCTTGCATCGCCTTCGGCTCGAGACGGCAGCGATGCACGCGACCGTCGATCTCGCGCTCGAGCAATCCCGAGCGTTCGAGCACCTTGAGATGCTTCGAAATCGCCGGTTGCGAGACCGAAAACTCCGATGCGATCTCGCCGACGGTCAATCGTCCGCGAGCCAGCCGCTCGACGATCCGCCGCCGCGTCGGGTCGGAAAGGGCCGCGAAGACCGCGTCCAGTCCGGAACTATTGTTAACCATCTGGTTATATATATTAGGCGAAACAGGCGGCCGTGTCAAACGTATCTTGGACATGAGAGATCTGCGTCTTTGGCCCGCCTATGGACTGCTCGCCGCGCTCGCGGTCCTGCCCGCCGCCGGCTGCGCGCTCGACCAGGAGCGCATCAGCGAAGACTCCCACACCACGATCGCCAAGGCGCCGCAGACAATCGAAGTGCATAACGCGGTCGGCGAGATCGAGATCGATGCCTGGGGTCAGCCGAGCGTGCAAATCGATGCCCGCAAACGCGGCTCAAGCCTCGACGATGTTCACGCGATCACGATCTCAGTGCAACAAACCGGATCGACGCTGGTCGTGACCTCGCACTTCCCCGCGCACTCCGCGAACTGCCGAGTCGACTACACCATTCACGCGCCTGCCGCCGCGAACATCGACCTGGAGCAGAGCATCGGCGCGATCGAGAGCAAGGGATTCATCGGCAACGTCAGCGAGTCGACGAGCACCGGCGCCGTTGCCACGACGATGGGGGCGCTCGGCGGCGCGCAGGACGTGAAGGTGCACGTCGGTGTCGGGGCCATCGGCCTTCAGATCCCGGCAACCAGCAGTGCTGCATTTTCTGCATCGACGTCGGTCGGTGCGATCGGCGCCAACTTTCCGTTCACGACGCAGCGCAACTTCGTCGGCGCGACCGGTACCGGCTCGATCGGGAAAGGCAATGCGCACGTCGATCTCACGATAGGAACGGGCGCAATAGGTATCAAGCGCGAATAGCGCGGGATGCAGCCACCCGATCTCGGCATCGAAACGACGCTCGTTCACGGCGATCGCACCGCCGCTTCCGGATCGGCAGTAACGCCGCCGATCTATCAAACCTCGACCTTTGCCTTCAGCGACGCCGACGCGATGGCCGCTGCCGCGCAAACCCCGACCTTCGAACGCTTTTACACGCGATACGGCAATCCGAATCATGGCGCGGTCGAACGGATTCTCGCCGCGATCGAAGGCGGCGAAGCAGCAATGGTCAGTGCCTCGGGCATGGGTGCGATCAGCTCGACCACGATCGCCTTGACCGGCGCCGGCACGCACGTCGTAGCACAGCGCATGATCTACGACGGCGCACGCGCGTTATTGAGCCGGGTTCTTTCACGTTTCGGCGTCGAGGTGACCTACGTCGATCAGCACGACACGCGCGCCTTCGCCGCAGCGATGCGCCCAAACACGCGCCTGGTCATGCTCGAATCGCCCAGCAATCCTTTGCTCGGCATTACCGATGTGGCCGAGGTCTGCCGCATTGCGCACGACGGCGGAGCACTCGTCAGCATTGACAGCACGATTGCGACGCCGGTCAATCAGCGTCCACTCGAGCTGGGTGCCGACGTCGTCGTGCATAGCGCGACGAAGTATCTTGGCGGACACTCGGACCTCATTGCCGGCGTCGTTGTTTCGTCGCGCGAGCTCGTCGCGCGGATCTGGGAGACGCATCACATCCTCGGTTCATCGCTCGGCCCGTTCGAAGCGTGGCTCCTGCTGCGCGGACTACGGACGCTCGAAATGCGCGTCGAACGCCACAACCACAACGCGCTCACCGTCGCTCGCGCGATGGAAGCGCATCCGCGTGTGACCCGCGTCTACTATCCCGGCCTCGATCTGCATCAAGGACACGCAATCGCGAAACGGCAGATGCGCGGGTTCGGCGGCCTGGTTAGCATCGAGATCGATGGTTCGTTCGACGATGCGCGCGACGTGATCGATCGCTTGGCGCTCTTTGCGTCGGCGGCAAGTCTCGGCGGCGTCGAGTCGCTGGTTGCGCAGCCGGCGGCAATGTGGCCGAGTTCCAGTACCTCCGCGGATGCGCGCGCGATGGGAATCATTCCCTCGCTCCTGCGTCTTTCGATCGGCATCGAACGCGCCGAAGACCTCGTCGCCGATCTCAACCATGCACTCGGGGGCTGACAAAAAGCCCTGGGAGCCGGAGATCGAGGTCGACGCGCGGCTCGCGCAACGACTGATCGCCGCGCAATTTCCGCACCTCGCGGACGCCCCGGTGCGCCGCATCGGCGCGGGCTGGGACAATGCCGCCTTTTTGGTCGACGAGCACCTCGTCTTTCGCTTTCCGCAACGCGCGATCGCGGCTCCCCTGATGCCCAAAGAACTCGGGGCACTCCCGTTCATCGCGCCGCAGGTACCGTATCCGATTCCCACGCCGCGCTACGCGGGCGGACCGAGCGACGAGTTTCCGTGGCACTTCGGCGGCTATGAAATCTTACTCGGTGTGAGCGCGTGTTCGCGCGACCTTTCCGACGAGGATCGGCGACAGCTCGCCGGCGATCTCGGGCGTTTCCTGCGCGCGCTCCACGACATCGATCCGGCACCGCTGCGCGACGCAGGGCTTCCCGACGATACGATCGGCAAGCTCGACCCCTCGCGACTCAAGGTCGACGAGCCTCCACTGGCAGGCTCGCTGCGCGTCGTTCACGGCGATCTCTATGCTCGCCATCTCTTGCTCGATCAGCGCAATCGTCTCTGTGGTGTCATCGACTGGGGTGACGTGCACTACGGACTTCCGGCGGTCGACCTTTCGGTCGTCCACATGATGATCCCGGTTGAATTTCACGACGAGTTTTTCGCGGTGTACGGCGCGGTCGACGAACGCGCGTGGCGATTCGCGCGCTATCGGGCGCGCCACCATGCGACGTACACGCTCGAATCCGCGGTCGCTCGGAGCGATCAACGGTTGCAGCAGGCGTGCGAGCTCGCGCGCCGGTACGCCTCGACATGATCTACGCGATTGTTGCCGTCCTTGCGATGCTTGTCGCGCAAGCTACCGTGCAACCGGCGCCATCGCCTTCGATTACGCCCGACGTGCCCGTCTATGTCGGGAATCCCGCTACGCACTTCACCGTCGAACAACGGATCGAGGGCTTCGATCCCGACGGGAAGGCGCGTTTGCTGCTGGTCGCGCATTTTTTGGACGCGCAGAATCAACCAACGACGATCCTGGCCAACAGCGATCTCGACTGGACGGCGGATCGCGGGCACGTGCAGTGGCAAAACCGGATGCGTTACGGCTCGCCTGCAGCGGTCGTGCTCGTCGACACCGACGGCCCGATCGTCGCCACGATTCACGCGAATAAGCCGGCCATCGGAACGGTCGTCGTGCATGCCGACACGCATACCTGGACGCAGCCGCGCGTCGTCGCCGAAGCGCTCGGACCACACCTCGTGCAACTCGGCTGGTTTCCGCTCGCTACGTTGCCCGTACATCTCGTTCGCATTGACGGTCACGGTACGCGTGTACCGATCGCGACCGTACCGGCGGGCTCGTCGACCTATCGCGACACCACCGTGCGACCCGGCGCGCAGTATCGCTACGTCGTAATCCAGGGTAACAGCGTCGCGCAGCCACCGCCGGTGACCGTGCCGGGACCGCTCCCTGCGACGAGTATCGACGACGCGAGCGGGAAAGGCATATGGCTCTACTGGTCGGTCAATCCGCTTGACGACAACTACTACGGCAAACTGGATCCTAGCGTGATCGTCGATCAAGCGGTGAAGGCGGGCTTGCACTACGTCGAGCTGCGCACGGCCTACGGCGCGCACTGGCTGATTCCGCCCTCGGCCAAACCGACGATCGATGCGATCGTCGACGGCTTAGCCGCGCACGGGATCGTGCCGATGGGCTGGACCGTTCCTCGCGAGGTGACGTTCGAAGATCTCGCGACCTCGATGCGCACGATCCACTATCGCACCGCGCGGGGTACGCCGTTGCGCGGAATCGCGATCGACCTCGAACGCGGCGACGATTTCTTGGGCGCCGATCCTCACGGGCTCGCCGCGCTGTGGATGTACGAACACTATCTGCGCGAGGCCGTCGGGCCGCACTATTTGATCGTCGCGACCGTCGAAGATCCGTCGTTCGAACACCTCGACAATACAAAATATCCGTTCCGTGAGATCGCGCGCGATGCCGACGTGTTGCAACCAATGGCCTATTGGCGCATGATGGCGCGGCATGTCACGATATCTCCCGATACCGTTCGCGAGATGCTGCAGCGCTCGTACACGACGCTGCTCGCGCAAGCCGGACGCACGATGCCCGTCTCGATCGGCGGGCAGACAACGGCGGATGGGCGCAACGGCTATCCGCCGGCTGATGAGATCACGGCGAGCTTAGAAGCGAGCAAAGCAGCGGGCGCGATCGGCGAATGCTTCTTCGATTGGGACGGAACCCAGTCGTATCAGTGGAACGCGATCGGCGCGTTTCAGTGGGCGTTGAAATAGTTGACGAGGTTTGCGGATTCGTCGACCTCGACGTCGATCTCGCCCTTTGCGGACGAGAGAATCGTCGTGACGCCCGGCCCGTGCCCGGCGACGAACGAACTGCCGTGGACGACAACACCGACCGAGATCGCGCCGCTGCGATAGATTCGCCCAAACGAGTTGTCGGCATCGCTGATGGCGACGACGTCACCGAGGCGCAACTCGCGCAGGCCGTGCTTTTCGGAAAGTTTGTCGTCGAAGGTCTGAATGTCGTAATCGCCGCGTACCACCGTCGAGCGCCCTAAGCCTGAACCCATGACCGCGGCCGGCACGATGCGGGCCACGCGCGCGCGCAAACGTCCGCCCGCAATCTCCATTCCCATACGATGCACGAGGTCCGGGTCGAGATTGAAGGCGAGCACATCCGGAAGGTCGAGGAGACGCAAACCGAGTCCGCACGACCACACCGTGATTTTGTCGCCGATCGTCATCCGGCGCATGACCTCCGGCGAGAAGTCGATCATTACGTGTTCGACGCCGCCGTGCTTGCCCGTTACACGCCCACGTTCGCCTTTGGCATCGCCGGAAGAAACGACGGCTTCGTTACCGATACACGACAGGACGTTGAGCGAGGTGTTGAGACGATCGTCGGGATGCCGCACGGTGACGGCCGGCTCGATGTGATCGGCCAGGAACGCGAACGCCGAGTCGCCGACGCGCACGTTTGGTGTGATGCCGCCGACCGACGGAACGATAAACGGCCGGCCGTCGAAACTCACATCGTACAGCCCGGTGTTGATGAGTGTTGGAGCGACCTCGCCGGTCACGGCGCAGATCACCAGCTCTTCGCGGTTCATACGTAAGGACAACGGACTCGCTCCCCGCGGGCGCGAACCACCCGGTCAAGCTCTCTTATGCAAATTCGAAAGCACTTCCGCTTTGAAGCGGCCCATGTACTTCCGCATCACCCCGGCAAATGTGCCCGCCTGCACGGCCATTCCTACCGGCTCGAGGTCGCGGTGCGCGGACCTTTACAGTCCGAGGGTCCGGCACGCGGCATGATCGCCGATTTCGACACCATCAAGACGGTGGTGCGCTCTGAGGCCGTCGACGTACTGGATCACCAAAACCTCAATGATTTCATCGACAATCCGACCGCCGAGCAGATCGTGATGTGGATCTGGCGTCGGCTCGATCCGCAGCTGGACGGACTCGACGAGCTCGTACTCTGGGAAACACCGACGAGCTGTGCGGTGCTGCGCCGTTCCGATTTCGGGCCCGGAGCGTAACGGGCGCTCATTGCGATGTTACAGCTCGCGGAGATCTTCTATAGCATCCAAGGTGAAGGAACGTGGAGCGGCACACCCGCGGTTTTTGTGCGTCTGGCGGGTTGTAATCTCGCGTGCGATTTCTGCGACACCGACTACTCGTTGAAGTTCTTCGCCGATGTCGACGACGTCGTGCGTGCCGTTCGTGCCGAGGGCGGCGATTGCCCGATGGTCATTCTCACCGGAGGCGAACCGCTTGCGCAAGCCGAGACACCGGCGCTCATCGAGGCGCTGCGGCGCGACGGCCGCCGCGTACACATCGAATCGAACGGTACCATCTTTACCGAATTGCCCGACGACGTGTGGCTCTGCGTGTCGCCCAAGGAGCGCGTTGATCCACGGATGGCGCAGCGCGCCAACGAAGCCAAGCTGATCGTGGACGAGCGTGTTCCCGAAGAACATTTCGCACTCTTTACCGATAAGCCGGTCATTCTGCTCCAACCCGAAGGCAATAAGCGCAAGAACGTGGAGATCGCGCTCGAATATGCCAAAGCACACCCGGCGCGGTTTCGCCTTTCCCTCCAAACGCATAAGATGATCGGGGTCCGATGATTCTTCTCGTGAGCGCGGTTGCCCAAGAACTCGACTGGCTCGGGCCGCGTGCCGGCGTCGAAACGCTGGTTTCGGGACTTGGTCCCGTCGACGCGGCGGCACGGGTGGCACGCGCGCTCTTCGCAAAGCACTACGACGTGGTGATCAATGCGGGTATCGCGGGCGCTTTCCCCGGCGTTGCACACGTCGGCGACGGGGTGGTGGTCGGCGAAGAGTTATTCGAGTTGCAACAGGAGACCGGAGCGCCGCTCGTCTTGCCGCCGGGCAACCTCATCGCCGATCGCGTACCTGCCGACGCGCAATTGATCGAAGCGATTACCTCGCTAGGATTTCCGCTGGTTCGTGGGATCACCGTGTCGCACGTGACGTCAACGGATGCCACCGCGCAACGTTTGCGCGCACGCGGCGCCGAGATCGAATCGATGGAAGGGTTCGCCGTGCTGCGTGCAGCGCAACTCGCCAACGTACCGGCAATCGAGCTGCGCGGCATTTCGAATATCGTCGGCGATCGCGCCAACGGCGAGTGGGATTTCGCCGCCGGGATTACCGGCCTGCGCCGCGTGCTCAATGCGACCCTCGATCTTCTGCACACCACGCCCGCCCATGCCGACTAGCGCCGTTCGAACGTACGCACTCGCGTATTCGCCGTGCCCCAACGACACCTATATCTTTGCCGCGCTGACCAACGGCTTGCTCGGCGACGCGCCGGCCGTCCGAGTGCACTTCGCCGACATCGAGGAACTCAACGCTGCGGCCGCGCGCGCCGAATTTGAACTAACCAAGGTCAGTTACGGCGCGATTCCTTACCTGATGGACAACTACCGCATCCTGCGCTCGGGCGGCGCGCTCGGACGCGGCTGCGGACCGCTCGTGGTGACACGCCCCGGCGTCGCGTCGAAGCTCCGCGACCTTCGCGACCTTCGCGTCGCGATTCCCGGCGAGCGCACGACGGCGTTCATGCTGCTGCAATTAGCCTTGGGCTCGCGCCCGCAGACAACCCAGATGCGCTTCGATGCGATCATTCCCGCAGTTGCCGGGGGTGAGGTCGACGCGGGGCTGATCATTCACGAATCCCGCTTCACCTATCAAAACGCCGGACTGGTCAGCGTCGCCGATCTCGGCGATTGGTGGGAGTCGGTAACCGGCATGCCGATCCCGCTCGGCGCGATCCTGGCGCGCAACGATCTCGGCGCGGAACGCGCACGGGCTATCGACGACGCGATACGCGCGAGCCTGCAATTTGCGCGGACGAATCCCGAGGCGATCATGCCGTTCGTGCGCGAGCACGCATTCGAGATGAGCGACGACGTGATGCGTAAGCACATCGACCTGTACGTGAACGACCACAGCAGCGATATCGGCGAGGACGGCATCGCTGCGGTCAACGAGCTTTTCGCCCGCGCTCGCGCGGCAGCGATCCTACAAGCCGATGCAGCGCCGCACTTTTCTTAGGATCGCCGGCGCGTTACCGCTGCTGGCGGCAGCCGCGCCGCCGGCCAACGTCACGCTCGGCGACGA